>CAMYMX010000116.1 GCA_947259605.1 uncultured Polyangiaceae bacterium
CCGTCGCCAGCCAAGCGGCGATTGCCGTCCAGAACACCCTCTTTGCAAAACGGATCGAGCAAGAGGCCGTCATGCGCGAGCGATTTCGGCGGCTACTCTCGCCGGCCATCGCGGAGCAGGTGCTTTCCGGACAGCTCGAGGTCACCAAGGGCGGCGAGCTCCGAGAAACGACCATCCTGTTCGCCGACATTCGCGGCTTTACCAGCATGAGCGAATCCCACGAACCCGAAATCGTGGTGGACGCGCTCAACGAGTATTTCGAGCGTATGGTCGAAATCGCGTTCCGCTACGAAGGGACGCTCGACAAATTCATCGGGGACGAGATGATGGTGCTCTTTGGATCGCCGGTTGCGCATGACGACGACGCGGACCGCGCGGTTCGCGCGGCGCTCGAAATGCAAGGCGCGCTCTCCGACCTCAACGAGCGACACGAAGCGCAGGGGCTGCCTCCCTTCAAAATTGGAATTGGCATCAACACGGGGGAGGTCGTTGCCGGGTACATCGGAAGCAGCCAGGCGCTCGAGTACACTGTGATCGGCGACCCGGTGAACACCGGTGCACGGCTCTGCTCGCTGGCCAAGCCCGGACAGACCCTGCTGAGTGAAGGCACCGTCGAAAAGCTCACCGGTGGCTTCGCGTTTGAAGAGCTCCCTGAGGAGAAGGTGAAGGGCAAGGCCCAGCCGATTCGGGTTTTCGAGCTCATCGGCTGCGCCGAGCCCGAGTGAGCCTCCCGGAGCTTGCCGCCCCTGACAGATATGCGAAGCACCAGGCGGATGGCCCACCTGGACTTCGAAGCGCCCCTGGTCGAGCTCGAGGAGCGGATCGCCGCACTCAGGGCGCTCACCGACGCGGGCGCCCCTGAGGCCGAGGCGATCGACGGCGAGATCGGCGCGCTCGAGGCCCAGGCCGAGCAGCTGCAGCGTGAGCTCTACGCGGACCTCGACGTCTGGAAGAAAGTTCAGCTCAGCCGGCATCCCGACCGGCCGTACTTTCGCGATTACATCGCACTCCTATTCGAGGACTTCATCGAGCTGCACGGCGACCGCACGTTCCGCGACGATCCTGCGATCATTGCTGGTTTTGCCCGCTTCGGACCTGAAATCATTGCGATCGTGGGCCACCAAAAAGGCCGAACCGCGAAGGACAAGGCGCACCGGAACTTCGGCATGGCGCACCCCGAGGGCTATCGAAAAGCGATCCGCGTCATGCAGCTCGCCGAGCAGGCCGGACGAGCGGTCTTCACGTTCATCGACACGCCCGGGGCGTATCCGGGTCTCGGCGCCGAAGAGCGCGGCCAAGCCGAGGCCATCGGCCGCTCGATCGAAGTGATGAGCGGGCTGCGGGTGCCGGTGGTCGCGACGATCATCGGAGAGGGCGGCTCCGGAGGCGCCCTCGCGATTGGGGTGGCCAATCGGGTGCTGATGTTCGAGTACGCGACGTATAGCGTGATCACCCCGGAGGGCTGCGCGTCGATTCTCTGGCGGGACGGGACCCGGATCGCGGACGCGGCGGAACAACTCCGACTGCTCGCGAACGACGCCAAGCGCCTGGGCGTCGTCGACGAAGTGGTGCAGGAGCCGGCGGGTGGGGCGCACCGGAAGCCCGAAACGGCGGCGGAGTCGCTTCGGAAGGGCCTGCAACGTCACCTCGACGGATTGCGGGGTCTTTCCGGCAAGCAGCTGGTCTCCCAGCGATATCAGCGATTTCGGGCACTTGGGACCTGGCAGTAGGGCACGCCTTTTTTGACGTGAGTCCGCCGGGCTACCTACGATTCAGGTGCAGGATTATGCCGTGAAGACGCTCTTCGCAGTGGCCAGTGTATCGACCTTGATCGGGTGCAGCTCGGTGGGAGCGCGTTCGAACGCCCGAACTGCGTCCGATGAGGCCGCTCGCGGCGCGGAGCTGACAGCGCTTCGCGTGCAATTTGAAGAGCAGGAACAAGAGCTTCGAACGGTTCGAGGCCAGCTCGCTTTGGCGCGCGCCGAGGTGCAAGAGCTCAAGGGAGACAAGAGCCTCTCTTCGGAGCGCTCGACCAGCAGCGCAAGCGACGTCGGACTGCCGTGGGCGACCGGCGGGGAGGGCGAGCTCGAGATGGAGCCTGTCCTTCGCATCGACGGCGAGATTGTGGACGAACGTTTGCCCACCACGGCCGACATCCCGGAGATGCCCGACTTCCTCGAGCCGCAGCCCGCTGAGGCGCCCCAGCGTAGAGAGGTCAATGTCGACGGGTATCGCCGAGCGCTGAGCTTGATCCGGGAGCAGAAATTCAACGACGCCCTGCTGGAGCTCGACGCGTTTGCTTCTGAGCACCCGAGTCATCCGTACACGGACAACGCGCTCTATTGGAGCGGCGAGATTTACTACTTGCGGCACGAGCACGATCGCGCGCTCGAGTACTTTCAGCGGATCGAGAAACTGCACGCCTGGGAGAACAAGGCCCCGGACGCGCTCTATCGGATCGGGCAAATCTATCTGAGACGCGGTGATACTGCTCGTGCTCAGGCTTACTTCGACAAAGTTAGGGAGCAGTTCCCGAATACCGCGGCGGCGCGGTTGGCGCTGCGGGAGGACGCATCATGAAGCTGGTGGGATGGACGAGCATGGTGGCCGTGCTGATAGCGGGCACGGCAATCGCACAGGGCAGTGAAGACCAGGGGACCGAACAGGCAACCGTGAAGGTCCCATCAGATGTGCCCAATTCACACACGGTCAAAGACGGCGACACGCTCTGGGACATTACGCAGACCTACTACGGCGATCCGTACCGCTGGCCTCAGGTCTGGTCATACAACCCCGAGATCACCAACCCGCATTGGATCTACCCCGACGCAACGGTCCAGCTTCGCCCCAGCGATGGCTCGGCGGTCGACACGGCGCCCCGTGGCTTCGCGCGGACCAAGTACAGGCCCTCTACGACGCACGCGGTCTACCAGGCGGAGTACGGCTTTCTGAATGAGAATGCGCTCACCGACGCCGGCTACATCATCGGCGCGAAAGAAGAGCAGATGATGATGATCGACACCGACGTGGTGTACGTTCGCTTCGACGAAGGCGTGGAGCCGGAGATCGGCCGCACCTACACGGTGTTCCGGACAATCGAGAAGTCGGAACGTGAATCCTGGGAACGGGGGACGCTGGTGCGCCTTCTCGGCCAGGTCAGGCTCGATGATTACGACGAGAAGCGCCAGGTCGGTCACGCCGTTGTCACGAACGCGCTCGAAGGTCTGGAGCGCGGCTTCCGGCTCGCGCCCTTGGAGCGGAATTTTTACTGGGTCGACGTCGTTCCCGCAGAACGATCGCTTCGCGCCAGAGTCGTGGCGAGCCTTTACCCTCGCAAGCTCCCGTCGACCAACCAGGTCGTCTTCGTGAACGTCGGCGAAGAGCAGGGCATTGTCCTCGGAAATCGCTTCTACGTCGTCCGCCAGGGCGACGAGTGGCGCATGAGCTCTGAAGGCAGCATCGGCCGCGAAGTCGAGACGACGGTGCCGTTGCCAGCCGAGCCCAAGCACTACCCCTGGGAGGTCGTCGCGATCGGACGGGCGGTCAACGTACAGCCCAAGACGACCGCGATCCTCCTCGAGCGAGCCACCAGGGCCGTTCGCATGGGCGATCACGCGGAATTGCGCCAAGGGGAATAGACGCCGCGCGAAGGTCGTTGCTTCCATGCCCCGCTTTGGGGGACTATTGAACCCGTATGGCTTCAGACGGCGACCGCGACGGCACGGAGGCGCTACGGCTGCAAAACGTCGTAGAGCGCGAGCGGGCCAAGCTGCGCGCGCTTCAAGACATCAGCTCGGCACTCGGTTCTACGCTCGACCTCGGCGAGCTGCTCGACATGATTCTCGACCGGATCTCCGAGCTCATGGAGGCCGACCGGTCGACGCTCTACCTGCTGGATGAGGAAACCGACGAGCTCTGGTCCAAGGTAGTCCAAGGAGACGAGGTCCACGAGATTCGCCTGAAACCGGGCGAGGGGCTCGCTGGAGCGGTGGCAAGCACGGGTCGGCCGCTCAACATCAAGGATGCCTACCAGGACGTCCGCTTCGACGCGGCGTGGGACCGGGAGACAGGGTACCGGACCCGGTCGACCTTGTGCGTCCCGATGAAGAACCAACACGGTCGCACCATCGGCGTCGTGCAAGTGCTCAACAAGCATGAAGGGCACTTCACCGTCGGCGACGAAGCGCTGCTGACGGCGCTCGCAAGCCACGCGGCTGTTTCGATCGAAAACTCGAAGCTGTTTCTCTCGGTGGTCGGAAAGAACATCGAGCTGCTCGACACCAAAGAGAAGCTCGAGAAGAAGATCCGCGAGCTGGACGTTCTGTTCGAGATCACCCAGGTCGCGGCAAGTGCGATGGAGCTCGATGACCTCTTGGCCGGCGTGCTCGCTCGAACGATGCGCGCTACCGATGCCGAGGCCGCATCCATTCTGCTCGCGGATGAATACACCGGGGACCTCACCTTCCGCGCGGCGGTCGGAGGAGAGCCGGACCGCGTCAAGAAGATGAAGATCAAAGCGGGCCAGGGGATCTCGGGCTGGGTCGCTGAAAACGGCCGGCCACAAATCGTCAACGAGGCGGAGGCCGATCCCCGCCACTCCACACACATCTCGGACGAGGTTGGCTATCATCCGAAGTCGGTTCTCTGCGTTCCACTGCGATGGGACGACGGCTCGGGGGCCCTGCAGCTCCTCAACAAATCGGGCGGGCGGGCCCCATTCATCGACGACGACCTCAAGATGGCCACGGTCATCGCTGGGCATCTATCAACTGCGATCGCCCAGTCGCAGTCGCGCGCGCAGAAGGCCCGCCAGGAGCGCCTGACCACGCTCGGCCGCTTCCTTTCGAGCATGCTCCATGATTTGAAGACCCCACTGACGGTCATCTCCGGCTACACGCAGATGCTCGTCCAAGAGGGCGACGAAGACGAGCGCCGGGCGCTCGCCGCTTCGGTCCGGCGCCAGGTCCAGCTCCTTACGACCATGATGGGCGAGACCTTGGCCTTCGCGAAGGGCGAGCGGCGGATTTTGATCCGCCGGGTCTACCTTCACACCTTTTTCGAAGACCTCGCTGAACAACTCAAGCCCGAGCTCGCTGAACGTCGCATCCGCCTCGAGCTCGCTCTCAGCGACCGTGGCGTGGCCCACTTCGACGAGGAAAAAATGCAGCGTGTCTTTCACAACCTCGCCCGTAACGCAGCCGAAGCCATCGGCGACCAGGGCGGTGTCTGCCGCCTCGAAGTCGACCGCTCCGAAACCGGCGACCTCGTGTTGACCTTCGCCGATGACGGCCCCGGCGTCTCGGAAGAGATCCGCGAGCGGCTGTTCGAGTCGTTTACGACACACGGCAAAAAGGGCGGCACCGGCCTTGGTCTAGCGATTGTGCAGAGCATCGTGGAGGACCACGGTGGGAGCGTGACGGTGGATAGCGAACCAGGGCGGACGGCGTTTTCGATCGTGCTGCCTCAGCCACAGCCGAGGAGCAGCGCGCGACCCGCGGCTGCGGAGTAGATCGGGGCGCGGACACCCCTCCCCATAAGACAGCAGGCGGCAGCGCGAGCCCGCAGAGCGAAGCCCGGCGCAGCGCGCCGGCAAGGCGGAGCACAGCGATCGCCGCGCCAGGGAGGACTACGGGTGGGGGTGGGCGGGTGGTGTAACTAAACCAAACCAGCCAACACGCTCAGCAACCACCCCCCACCACGCCCGCCGCAACACCAGCCCAAGGCGGACCTTGCTCGGCTCGATCAGCTGCTACGCGAAGTCGCGCTCCATCCGCTCTTCGTCCTCCTTGCAGCGAATGCAGAGCTCGGTTTCGGGACGCGCTTCGAGGCGCTTGATGCTGATCGGCTCTTCGCAATCCTCGCAGACGCCGAAGTCGCCCTCGTCGAGCTTTTTGAGGGCCTTCTCTATCTTCTGAAGGAAAACGCGCTCACGGCCTCGGAGGCGGAAAGTGAAGGACTGCATATATTCGCTCGATGCGAGGTCCATTTCGTCGGGCAGCTCGGACGCATCGAGGGTCATGTCCTGATCCATCGTTTCGCGCGCGCGGCGGATGACGGCGTCCCGCTTCTCTTCTAGGTTCGCCCGAAATCTCTTCAGCTCGGTCTTCTTCATACTACTGACCCCCCTTGAGGGAGCGCGATAATAGTGACGGCAGGTGCCGAGTCAAGAACCGAACCGACAAACGGCTGAAATTACGCGGGAATGCGCTAGGAGATGGAGTCGAATGGAGAGCGTTCTGACCTCAGCCCGGGGCCCCAAAGGAGTGCCTCCACCTGCTCCCCGGCGGCCAGCTCAGCCTTGTCCGAAGGCAGGATGACCAGGGCGTTGACGCCCACGAACGAAGGCAGGGAGCCCGAGCCCTGGCGGTCGCGGAGCGCCACGACGATTTCGCTGCCCTCGCGCATGGCGGTTGCACGGGCGATTTCCACCCGACCTGGACGCCTACGATAGGAATCGCGGAGCCGCGCGAGGACCGGCTGTGGATGCGGCCGAGGGTCGCCGAGCATCTTCCGAAGGCACGGGGCGACCAGGATCTCGAAGGTGATCATTGCGCTGATTGGATTGCCCGGGACGCCAATGACCGGCTTGCCCTCGAATTGGGCAAAGGCCAGGGGCTTGCCGGGCTTGATGCGGACTTTCCAGAACCCCGGCTCGATCCCCACGTTCTCGAATGCTTCGTGCACGAAGTCGTATGCGCCCACCGAGACACCGCCCATGGTAATGACGACATCGGCCTCGAGCGCTTTTCGGAGCGCGGCTTCAATCGCGGGGAGGCTGTCAGGCGCAGCGGGGAGGGGCACCGCAACGACGCCCAGGGCGCGCAGCATTTCGGTCAGGACATAGACGTTGGAGTTGACGATCGCGCCGGGCCCGAGGTCTTCGCCGAGCGCGCGCAGCTCGTCGCCGGTCGACAGAAGAGCAACCTCGGGTCGTCGGTAGACTTGGACGCGATCGATGTTTTGACTCGCGAGGAGCCCGATTTCGCCCGGCCATAGGCGGTCACCCGGCCTCAGAAGCAACGCGCCGCGCAACACGTCGCTGCCCTGGGCTCGCACGTGCTTCGATTTGGGCGATGCCTCGCGAATCTCCACGCGATCCCCAACGCGTTCGGTGTCCTCTTGAATGACGACCGCGTCAGCGTCCGCGGGCATCGGCGCTCCGGTGAAAATGCGGCAGGCGGCGCCCAGCTCAAGCGGCCCGGCAAGAGGTGCCCCGGCCCGGGATTCGCCGCGCACCGCAAGCTCCACGGCGTGATCCGGAGCTGCGGACGCGACATCGCTCGCGCGAACGGCGTATCCGTCCATCGCGCTGTTGTCGAAGGGCGGCGAATCGAATCGAGCCCTCACCTCGCGCGAAAGATAGCGCCCGGAGGCTTCGGTCAAATGCACCTCTTCGTCTCCCAGCGGTGCAAACGCGGGCAGCATCGAAGCCAGGGCCTCTGCGATCGATCGCATGCGACGGCGAGCCTAGCATGACTTGGAGGCGCGATTGACTAGCTCGGGCAGACGCAGTTGCGGCCGGCGCGCTTGGCCTCGTAGAGCTGCATGTCGGCTGCACGAACGAATTCGTACGCGCGCCAGCCTGGCTGGAGCTGCGCAACACCGCAGGAAACCGTGACATCGATGTACTCGTCCTCGAAGACGAACGTCTCATCGTCGATCATCTGCCGAAGCTGGTCGGCGATGCGAACGCCCCCGTCGAGATCGGTCTCCGGCAAAATGATCGCGATCTCCTCACCACCGTATCGCGCGATGACGTCATCGGGTCGGATGCGGCTCTTCGCAAGCTGCGCGACTTCCTTCAGGACGTAGTCCCCGGCAAGATGTCCGAACTCGTCGTTGACCAACTTGAAGTGGTCGATGTCGCAAATCACCATGCTCAGTGGGCGGCCGTGTCGGGTCGCGCGCGAGAGCTCTCGATCGAGCTGCTCGACCAGGTAGCGCTTGTTGTGGATGTCCGTGAGGCCATCCATGATGGTCATCCTGTAAATCGTCTCGTGGTACTGCGACTCCAGATCGGCGCCGCTGAGGAACTTCAGAATCGTATCGCCAATCTTGATCTGATCGCCTCGACGCAGCTGAAACTCCTGTACGAGCTCGTCGTTGACGTAGGTTCCGTTGGTCGAATGCCTGTCGATCAGGAAGTAGCCGCCGGCCCGGATTTCGATGCCCGCATGGCGCCTCGAAATGCTGTCGCTGTTGAGGATGACGGTGTTGTCGACCCCGCGACCGATGCTGACCTCGCCGTCAACGAGGGAGAATCGTTTTCCCAATTGCTTGCTGCTCGGCGCATAGATCACGACAAGGCAGTCCTGGCCTGCTCCCGCCGTGATGTGAGGCTCCGAAAAGGGGGCAACCCTCGTCTTGATCTCGCTGTCCACGGGTCTCTCCTCAGGGTAGAGAGGGCCGAATCGGGCGTCAATGTCGCCTAATGAAGGTCATGTTGCGCTGATTG
>CAMYMX010000117.1 GCA_947259605.1 uncultured Polyangiaceae bacterium
GGCATGGCTTTTCCAGGCGTGGATCGCGCGGCGCAGGCGCAGTCGCCAATAGTCGTCCATCAAGACGTTGAGGTCGGGGATTTCGCCGGACGAAGCTGCCGAAAAAATCCCATCGCCAACGGAGTCCTTCACCGCGTCGGCGGCCGTGCGAAACTCGTTGAGCATCGCGCGGCTCTGCAGCGCGCGGACGTTGATCGAGCGGAACGCCGCCTTCGTAATGATAAAGAAGACGACGGTCACGGGGCTCGACGCCTCGCGGAGCCGGTGATTCAGCCTGGCCAGTGCCTCGATCGTGAGATCCATCCCCTTGTTGAAGTATTCGTACCGGCCTGAGGTGAACATGTAGAGCGTGTTGTCGAGGTCGAAGTTGTAACTGGGGAAGAAGTGCCCGATCGAGAACTCGTGTAGCCGTTCCTTGTATTGCTGGTGGAGCGTTTGGAACTCGTGCATGGCGGTGAAGCGCCGGATGTCCAGGCCGTTCGGCAGCAGCATGTCGGGCGTCCGCCCGAGCAGGTGGGTGCACTCCTCCGCAGTGATGTCCGACACGGTCGTGAAGACCTGGGCGGCATGGGCGGCGGCCTTCTCGATGCGGTGCTGCGCGTGGACGTTGAACTTCTGGGCCTCGTGGTCGCCGTCGAGGTAGGACAGGTGGTCGTAGAACGACGGGTTGCCCGTGGCCACGTAGCGGCCAACCAGCGTTGCGTGTGTGGTGAATACCAGCGATCCGGGCCAGCTCTCCTTGCGCAGCATCGGGATCGCCACACCGGCCTGCCACTCGTGGAAGTGGGCCACGACCGGGCGGCGCGGCGACTCCTCCTGAACGAGCACCGAAAGCAGCGCCCGGCACATCTCTCCGAAAGCCAAGGCGTCGTCTACTTTCGTGTCGTCGCTTGCGGGAATCCCGTGGTCGGCCCATGCGCGATACTTGATCTCGTTGAGCGCACCACCAACCGACCCGATGTCGAGTAGCACCACGTGCGGGCGGCCGCTGACCAGCCACCGGCCGTAGTGCACACGGTAGCCCATTTCGAGTAGTCGCTGCACCGCTTTGCCGAACGCACCGACGAGCGGCGCCGGCTGGAACTCGACCTCCGCGGTCTGCGGGTTGTACGGACCGACGAGGCAATACCGGCTGCCCCATCGACCCACCATGCTCTGGACCTTCGAGCGCAGAACCGTGTAGATGCCGCCCACCTGGTTGCAGACCTCCCAGGCCGCCTCGATGAGCAACGGCTCGCTCCTATGCGGGTCGACGCTTGCGGTGGTGTCCAGAGCTTTCCTGTTTTTTGATGCCGCGTTGGACGGAGCCATGGTAACGATAGGCCTTCGAGGCTGATTCAGGTCGGCTGCTTTTCCAACCGATTTAGCGATAAAGCTCCCGCGGCCTTTTGTCAGCCTACCTGGGTGAGGCGCCGCAGGCCATTCCCATCGAAGAAGAGGCCCTCTGAGCGACGTCTTTCGGCCCGATACTGAAGGCCTGTGCAGCCATGCAAACCGGTCCGGCGTCTTGCTAACTTGAGCGCTGGGGGTTCACGTCCATGAAGAAGATCCTGCTCGTAGTTTGCATACTTTCGTTCGCTGTAGGAGCACAGGCGGATTTCGGCCGGAAGTTGTTGAATAAAGACAACGTCACCGCGGCCCAAAACGCCGTGAAGGCAGCCACGCTTTCCGACGACGACATGGCGAAACTGTCACGCCAAGCCGTGGCGACGATGGATGAGCAAAATCCGGTCGTCGCGGATGGCGATTCGTTGGCGAAACGCTTCAACAACATCGTGAAGGGGCTCCAGTCGGAGGACGGTCTCGAGCTGAACTTCAAGCTCTACAATGTGGCGGACGTCAACGCCTTTGCGACGCCCGATGGGAGCATTCGCGTCATGGCCGGTTTGATGATCATCATGACGGACGACGAAGTGCGCAGCGTCATCGGTCACGAGATCGGCCACGTGAAGCTCCAGCACGCGAAGAAGCAGTACCAAAAAGCGTACTCGGTCGCCGCAGGCAAGGATGCCGTGGCAGCGAGCTCGGGAACGGGGGGCAAGGTGCTAACGGAGAGCCAGCTCGGCACGTTCATCGAAGATGTCTTGAACGCGAAGTTCTCGCGGGGCGATGAATCGGCTTCCGACGAATACGGCTTCAACTTCATGGTCAAGCACGGCTATGACTACCACGCCATGGAGGGCGCGTTCAGCAAGCTCGCCGATCTCGGTGGCGACGACGGCAAGAAGTCGCTCAAGGCAACGCATCCCGGTGCGGCCGAGCGTGCGAAGGTCGCGAAGGAGCGTGCCGACGCGCAGGACGAAAAGATGAAGCAGGCACGACGATGATGAACGATCTCACCAGGCATCCTTTTCTGTTCGGTGCAGCCTTGGCGATCGCAGCTTCCGGCTGTGCCACGGGCTCGACGAGCACAGCCGAACCTGAACGACTTGCAGCCATGCCGAACGGACCCATCCCAGGCAGCGCCAAAGTGTACGCACTGGCTCTACCGCCGTCGGGCTCGGTAAGCGGTGGCGATACGGCTCTCGGTTTCACGGCGTCGAAGGCGAAGCGCGCCAAGGGCGAGCTGCCCTCGTACGTCGAGGCCATGCTCGAGCCGGCGGAGCTGGGCGATCTCACCAACGATGAAGGGCAACAGCACTTGAGCTCGACCAAGGTCTCCGACGTCATGAACAGCCACGTCAACGACATCTTTCAAGGCTGCGTACTCAGGGAAATCAAGAAGACCCGCATGAGTCGAATCTCAATTCAAATGGTCATCTCAGGCAAGGGCGAGATCACGGGCGCCACGACCAAGCCCGGCAGCAAGCCCTTTCAAACCTGCGTCAATCGAAAACTGATCGCGATCAACTTCCCGAAGTTCTCCGCGCCTCGCATGGGTGCGGAGTACACGTTTAGCATCCAATAGTTGTGAGCCACCCGAATGGTAGCTTTGCTGCTGGTTTCGTGCAGTTTGCGTCCATCTAGCGGGGCCTCTTGACTTCTCTAGGGCATTGATGTGCGATCACGGATTGAAGCGACACATCCCTAGGAAAGGTTAGGCCCATGGCCCACGTGCAACCCAGCAACGGCGGTCCGCAGCAACGCAGCCTCGCAACGACGGTTCCGATCGTAGTTCCAAGTGAAGTCGAGCGAATCTTTCAAGCCCAGCTCGCGAACCAGCAGAACGTGGGGCAGACCACGGTCAAAGAGCGCAAGCAGAAGTTGAAACGACTGCATGCCGCTGTGTTGGGGCATCGAGAAGACATTCGGAAGGCGTTGTACGAAGACTTTCGCAAGCATCCGAGCGAGGTCGATCTCACGGAAATCTACCCTGTCACGAGCGAGATCAAGCACTCGCTTCGACACTTGTCTGGGTGGATGCGTCCTCAGCGCGTGAAGACACCAATGGCCATGCTGGGCTCCCGCTCATACATTCACTATGAGCCCAAAGGTGTGGCGTTGATTATCTCGCCCTGGAACTTTCCGATCAATCTGACGTTTGGACCGTTGACGGCCGCGATCGCCGCGGGCAACTGCGTCATGATCAAGCCGTCAGAAAACACGCCGCACGCTTCTTCGATCATGAAAAAGATCGTCGACGAGACGTTCGATGAGAACGAAATTGCCCTCGTCGAGGGTGGCATCGAGGCGGCCCAGGCTGTGCTCGCGCGCCCGTTCAATCACATCTTTTTTACTGGAGCCCCTGAAATCGGAAAGATCGTGATGAGGGCCGCGGCGGAGCATCTCGGTTCGGTCACGCTCGAGCTCGGCGGCAAATCACCGACGATCGTGGACGAATCGGCCAACCTCGAGTCGGCCGCGCGCCGAGTCGCCTGGGCGAAGTTCATGAACAACGGCCAAATTTGCATCACCCCCGACTATCTCTTCGTCCACGAGACGCGCAAAGACGAGTTCATCGAGAAAGTACGCGAGCAAATCCATTCGCTCTACGGGGACGACGCGCAACAATCACCGTCCTACGCTCGAATCGTCAACGATCGGCATTTCCAACGCGTTGCCGGCTACCTGGACAACGCCCGCGCCACGGGGGCAAGAGTCGTCGAGGGCGGTGGCGTCGATGAAAGCGAGAACTTCATCGAGCCGACGATTCTAACGGACGTCGATCCGACCTCCGACGTGATGACCAACGAGATCTTTGGGCCGGTATTGCCGGTGTATGGCTTCCGAAGTCTCGACGAGCCGATTGAGGTCATCAACGCGAGAGAAAAACCACTAGCGCTCTACATCTACAGCAAGAATCGAAATAACATCAACCGCGTGATTCGAAGCACGCGCGCGGGCGGCACCTGCATCAATCACAATGCGGTCCATTTCTTCAACAACAACCTGCCGTTTGGCGGCTCGAACAACAGCGGCATCGGTAAAGGCCACGGGTTCTTTGGATTTCAGGCGTTCTCGAATCCGAGAGGCGTGCTCGAGCAGGTGTTGCCATTCAGCGGCCTCGAATTCATGACGGCGCCCTACACCGCGTTCAAGCAAAAGCTCATCGACCTCAGCATCAAGTGGTTCTGATCCAATTTCCATCGTCTTAGTACTCTTTCGACGTCCGTTCGTATGCAGCACGTAATCGCAATCTCGCTCGTTCTCGCCGTTTCGCTGACCGGCTGTACCGAGGCGAAGAAAGCCCCAACTTACGATGGCGAGAATCTGCCCCCAGACGCTGCGGGCAATACGTCTCCGACCGCGACCACCGCCGCGCTCAACGCAGCTGTGGGCGAGAGCCTGCAGCTATCGGAGCAACAAGATTTTGAGGACGCCAAGCGAGGCTTGATCGCGAGCGATCCGGAGCTCCGTATCTCCAACGCGGAGGGCGAAACGGTTTGGAGCATGCCCTCGTACGGTTTCATCAAAGGAGACGCACCGGCCAGCGTGAATCCGAGCCTGTGGCGCCAGGCTCGCTTGAACAACATTCATGGCTTGTTCGAGGTGACCAAGGGGGTCTACCAGATTCGGGGCTATGACCTCGCCAACATGTCGCTCATCGAGGGGAAGACGGGTTGGATCGTCGTCGATCCGCTCACCGCCAAAGAGAGCGCCGCAAAGGCGATGGCCTTCGCGCGGAAGCACCTCGGCGACAAGCCCGTGTCTGCGGTGATCTACACCCACAGCCACATCGATCACTTCGGCGGGGTCCTGGGCGTGGTCTCCCCGGAAGAGGTCAATGAGCGCAACGTGCCTATCATCGCGCCCGAGCTCTTTCTCGAAGAGGCGACGAGCGAAAACGTCATTGCTGGAGTAGTGATGACGCGGCGGTCGATGTTCATGATGGGGCCGTTCCTGCCCAAAGGGGAGCGAGGTCACGTCGACACGGGGCTTGGAAAGGGGGTCGTGTACGGCGCGTTCGGCCTCCTCCCGCCAAACGAGACCATCACCAAGACCGGGACGGAAATGACAATCGATGGCGTGAAATTCGTCTTTCAGAACGCACCCGGCTCGGAGGCTCCGGCCGAGATGACATTCTATCTACCAGACTCGAGGACCTTCTGTGGAGCCGAGGTGGTGTCGCACACCATGCACAACCTCTACACGCTCCGCGGCGCGAAGGTCCGCGATCCCGTGAGGTGGAGCGGATACATCGATGAGGCGATCGAGATGTTCCCAGATGTCGAGGTCTACTTCGGAAGCCACCATTGGCCGATTTGGGGCCATGACCAGATCATCGACTTTCTGGAAAAGCAGCGCGACCTATACAAATACATCAACGACCAGACGCTCCGACTCGCACTCCATGGCGCCACGCCGCGCGAAATCGCCGAGGAGCTCGAGCTGCCCGAAACGCTCCAGAGCTCATTTGCGAACCGTGGGTACTACGGCACGCTCAAGCACAACGCAAAGGCGGTGTATCAGCGCTACTTTGGCTGGTACGACGGAAACCCCTCCAACCTCGATCCGCTTGCGCCCGCGGCCGCCGGGGCGAAGTACGTCGAGCTCGCCGGGGGCGCGGCGAGCCTCTTGGAAAAGGCACAGGCCGCGTACGATAACGGTGAGTACCGATGGGTCGCGGAGCTCGTCAATCACCTCGTGTTTTCTGACCCCGACAACCGTGAGGCACGAGAGCTGCTCGCCAAGGCCTATGACCAGCTGGGCTATCAGGCCGAGTCGGGCCCCTGGCGCGACGTCTACCTGACCGGCGCTTTCGAGCTTCGCCACGGCGGCCCCACCCAAGGGGTCGACCTGGCGCTCTATATGGACATGATCAGGCACGCGTCCCTGGAGAGCTTTTTCACCGCCATGGCGGCTCGGCTCAATGCCCCAAAGGCCGACGGCAAGGAGATGATCGTGAACCTCGTCTTCACCGACCTCGGAGAGAGCTATGTCCTCGAGCTGAAGAACTCGGTCCTGCGCCACTACAAGCGCGACCCGCGCCCGGACGCCAACGTGACGATGAAGGTCACGCACGACCTCTATCTCAAAATGCTGACCGGGAAGGCAGGCCTCAAGGACACCCTGTTCTCCGACGACTTAGAGATCGAAGGAAACCGACTCGACCTGGTCTCCTTCTTTCGTTTGATCGACAAGCCCACGGGCACCTTCGACATCGTCACGCCGTAGCGATCGCGGCCCCTAGGCACGCCAGCAACTCGACTATTGCGCCACGCAGCGCGAAGCGTATTCTCTTGTTGCAGTGATTCACTTTTGGCAGCGCTTTCCCGGCTTCCACGACGTCAACTCGCTCGACAATCGCGATCCGAAGGTGCTGGAGCGCTTTGCAGACATTGCTGGGCCGATTCTGTGGAAGTGGTTTCGCCCAACCGTCCGTGGTCTCGACAACGTTCCCGAAGGCGGCGCGCTCTACGTGTGCAACCACAACGGTGGGTTCATGACGCCGGACACCTGGATCCTGGCGGTCGCCCTGACACGTGAGCGCGGGACCGACGATGTCCCCTACGCGCTTGCGCATCAGGTCGTGATGGAGGCTCCGCTCACGAACCAGATACTGCCGGCGATGGGAGCGATCGCAGCCAACCCGGAGAACGCACACCGTGTGTTTGAGGCGGGGCGCAAGGTGCTCGTCTATCCCGGCGGTGACCTCGATGCGTTTCGCCCGTCTCGTGACCGGGGTCGCGTCGTGTTCGGTCCGCGCCGTGGCTACGTGCGGCTTGCGCTCCGCGAGGGCGTTCCGATCATCCCGGTCGTCTCGGCGGGATCGCACGACGTCTGGTGGGTAGTCAGCGACGGTCGGTGGTTGTCGCGTCTGTTGCGCACACATCGATTTCTGCGCACCGATGTGCTTCCGATCACGGTCTCGGTGCCATGGGGGCTCACCGTGGGCGCGCCGCCCTTTCTTCCCTTGCCCGTCCCTGTCTTCATCGAGGTTCTCGATCCAATCCAATTCGAGCGCTTCGGGCCCGAAGCTGCGAGCGACGCGACCTACGTGGAGGACTGCCATCAGCGTGTGCACGACGCGATGCAAGCGACGCTCGACCGGCTGATGGAGGAGCAGCGCCTCATCCGGCGAAAGCGTGTCCGCGAGGGGTTTCAGCGTGCCAGTCAAATCCTCTCCCGGTCGCCTCATGACTGACGAGCGCTCCATCGATCAGTCACGCCGCGAGTACGTCCGCGGCCCTCTCGAGCTCGAGCATCTCGACGAGGACGCGATCGTGCAATTCCAGCAGTGGTTCGAAGAAGCCTGCGAACGTGTCGACCTCGAACCCAATGCCATGACGCTGGCAACCGTTGATCGCGAAGGCGCGCCGGCGATTCGCACGGTGCTCCTGAAGTTCTTTGATCAAGAGGGGTTCGTGTTCTTCACCAATCTCGAGAGCCGCAAGGCGGAGCACATCGACGGGAACAAACGGGTAGCGTTGCTGTTCTGGTGGCCCGAGTTGGAAAGGCAGATCGAAATCAATGGAGTCGCCGAGCGCATCTCGAGCGTCGAAGCCGCAAAGTACTTCATGACGCGCCCACGAGGCAGCCAACTCGGCGCGTGGGTATCTCATCAATCCCAGGTCTTAACTTCGCGCAAGGCCCTCGAAATGAAACTCGACGAGATGAAGCGCAAGTTCGTCAACCGCGAAGTGCCGCTCCCGTCGTTCTGGGGCGGCTACCGCGTGGTGCCGGGCAGCATCGAGTTCTGGCAGGGGCAACCGAGTCGACTTCACGATCGCTTCAAGTACGTTCGCAAAGGTGAAGGTTGGCGGGTCCTGCGGCTCGCTCCATGAACGCGCGCGAGCGGGCCGCCAAGCTGCAGCCCGCCCGCTGGTTCTTTCGTTAGCAACTAGATATCGAGGTTGCAGCTCGTCTCGGCCCAGCGGCCCACGAAGTGGCCACCGGTCTCGGGACCGGGAATGCCCTCACGGTAGACGCCACCGAGGACGCCACGCTCGCCGGAGCGGTGAATCCAGCGGCCGCCGAAGTGCCCATCGCCATACTCCCCTCGGAAGATGCCTTTGAACTCGCCTTCGCGGTTGATGAACTTCCCGAAGAAGACTTGCTCACCGT
>CAMYMX010000118.1 GCA_947259605.1 uncultured Polyangiaceae bacterium
CGACGCCGGGCAGATATCCGTCCCCGTTGCAAAGTGTCGTGGTGTACGCAGTTTTCATTCAGACTCGGGCCACAGCGCTTACCAGAGACGGTGTGTCGGCGCGAGTGGTTCTCCATTGACCCTGCGCCCCAAGTCTCGGGCCGGCAAGCGCCCTCCTTTTTTTGCGGCAGCTCGACGCAGAATATGCGCCGCGGCGCTCGCTCATCGGGTGGGCCTCTGAGGGGTTCTGATCTCAGAATTGACCTTTTCCGACTGCTTTCCCCAATCTGGTGCTCGCGCAGATCGCCAAGTATCGTTGTGGTCCGGTTGTTGCTTCATTTCTTCTTGCTTCGGGCATCCTGGAGCGCGGCAGGTCACACATGGATACAAGTCAACGGCGTCATCGCATGGTGGAACGTTACGTGGAGGCGCGTGGGGTGCATGA
This sequence comes from uncultured Polyangiaceae bacterium, assembly GCA_947259605.1. GTDB lineage: Bacteria > Myxococcota_A > Polyangia > Polyangiales > Houyiibacteriaceae > SG8-38. The sequence continues at coordinate 425 of CAMYMX010000118.1, forward strand.
CTCGGCCGTGCTCGACGCCATGCGTGCCGTGCCGCGCGAAGCGTTCCTTCCGGAGAACTTAGCGGAGTTCGCCTACGATGACACGCCCCTGCCGATCGAAGAGGGACAGACGATTTCCCAGCCTTTCATCGTCGCGGCGATGGTCGAGGCATTGAAGCTAGGGCCGCATGACCGGGTCTTGGAGATCGGCACCGGGTCCGGCTATGCGGCCGCGGTGCTCGCTGAAATCGCCCACGAAGTCTATACAATCGAGCGTCACCGGGTGCTTGCTGACCAGGCGGAGCGTCGACTACGGAAGCTCGACTATCGCAACGTTCACGTTCTGTGCGGGGACGGAACACTGGGATGGCCCGAAAATGCGCCGTTCGATGCCATTCTGGTCTCCGCCGGAGGGCCGGAAGTCCCGCGCGTCCTCATCGAGCAGCTCGCCCCCGGTGGCCGAATCGTAATTCCCGTTGGACCCGATCTGCGAGATCAGCGCTTGCTGCGCGTCACCAAGGACAGCAACGGACAAACCGATATCGAAGATCTGGGTGGGGTCCGTTTCGTGCCCCTCATCGGCGCTGGAGGGTTCGGAGAGGGCGCTGAGGCGCCGCGTCAGAAGCGGGTCCCGCGTCCCGAGCTACCCGTGGCGCATTTGATTCGCGAGGCCTGCCAACCGATGGCCGACATCGGCGAAGTCCAGCTCGGTCCCTTGCTCGAGCAGATCGGCGATTCACGCGTCGTGCTTCTCGGCGAGGCCACCCATGGCACTTCGGAATTCTATCGAATGAGGACTCGCATCACGACAGAGCTTGTCATGCGGCGCGGCTTCAACCTCGTTGGCATTGAAGGAGACTGGCCCGACGCTGCCCGCATAGATCACCATATTCGCGGGCTGGAGTTCCCCGTTCACGACGATCCACCCTTCACTCGTTTCCCGACTTGGATGTGGCGGAACCGAGAGGTTCTCGAGCTGGTCGCATGGCTGAAGGCACACAACGAGTTGATCCAAGACCCCGAGCGACGCGTGGGGTTTCACGGCCTCGATCTCTACAGCTTGTACAAGTCACTCGATGCGGTTCTTCACTACTTGAATGATGTCGATCCCAAGGCGGCGAAGATCGCAGGCGAGCGCTACGCGTGCCTGTCTCCCTGGGAGCGTGACCCGGCTCTCTACGGACGCGCAGCGATCAGCCGAGGATACGCGGAATGCGAACGCCCCGTCGTTGCAGTCCTTCGCGACCTGCTTGGGCGGCGGCTCGACTACGCAAGGGCCGATGGCGATCGGTTCTTCGACGCGACGTCGAACGCGCACCTGGTGACTGCGGCGGAGGAGTACTACCGTGTCATGTACTACGGGGGACCCGCGTCCTGGAACCTTCGCGACCAGCACATGTTCGACACCTTGGAGCGCCTCTTGGAGTTTCGGGGATCGGATGGCAAAGCGGTGGTTTGGGCCCACAATTCGCACGTCGGCGATGCCCGGGCGACCGAGATGGGGGCCGCCCGAGGCGAGCACAACATCGGGCAGCTCTGCCGGCAGAGATTTGGGGACGCCGTGTTCTCGATCGGCTTTGGAACCCATACGGGCACAGTCGCGGCCGCGACGGATTGGGACGGCCCGATGGAGATCAAGAAGGTTCGACCCTCGCATCCCAGCAGCTACGAGCGCCTTTGCCACGACAGCGGCGTGCCCGCGTTCTTGCTCGCGCTACGTTATCCGTCGCGTGACGCGGTTCGCGAGGAGCTGGCGTCGCCGCGCTTGGAGCGGGCCATCGGCGTCATTTATCGACCGGAGACCGAGCTGCAAAGCCACTACTTCCAAGCCGCGCTGCCCTGGCAGTTCGATGCTTATGTTTGGTTCGATGAAACCCGCGCCGTTGACCCACTCGACCCAGAGGCGGCACGCGCTGCGATTCCGCGTGTTTATGGGTGAGAGGCTCTACTCACCGAGCTCGAGAAAGAGCTTCGAGAGACCCAAGAGATTGCGTCGTCCGACTAGCGTCGGCCCCGGCGCGGCCTCAACACGCATTAGGCTAAGTATCGAATCTCGATGGCTTCCACCAGCGCGTGGCGAAGGCCCTCAAACGCGCCATCTGTCTGACTCTGTCCCTCTAAGTCGCGTGCGGTCGACGCCAGCGTCTCATCGTGGATCGCATGCGCCAGCCAATTGGAGAAATCGTTGTGGGCCGCATGATGCTCTAGAACTGTGGAGTCGCACAGCAGTAGCTCACGGCGAAACGTTGCGAGGTTGTCGGCGCGAGCGCCGGTTGACCCGAAGTAGTTGCGAAACTCGAACATGCTGCCCGGCGGCAGGTGCGCGTCGGCGTACTTGTGCCAGTGGCGGACGTGTTGAATGAAGCGCCGACCTAGCTTGAACGACTCGGCTCTTGGGGAATCACCCAGTCGAACAAGCCACGCCTGCTCCTCTCCTAGTGCCGCCAATCGATCGAGCGGGTCGATGCCCCACTGCTCGCGCATGCCTTCGAGAGCTGCGGGATGCAGCCCGTTTTCCCCCGGAATGGCGATCAAGAAATCGAAGTCCAATCCCGACGAACGACAGAGTCGGGCGGGATCGTACGTAACGAGGCAAAGGCCCTTCTGACCTTGAAACATGCGGCAGGCCGCGCCCTCATCGCCAAAAGGCACCTGTGCTTCGTCGACGATAATCCAATGCGGCAAGCCGGTTTGGCTGCGCCCGTCGTGCAGAGCCTGGAGCAATTCAGCCGCGTACCCGGCTTGCTTTTCTTCGCCGAGTGAGGAGAGATCCACGACCAGGCTTCCGAGCTGCTGTCTCAGCAAATGGGGCACGCTCCCGACGGGCGGAAGCGGTCCGCTTCCTCCGAGCGCCGAAACCTGATGCAAGTGTCCGAGGGGCGCATGATCCCCCTCTGGGTCGAGGATGCACACAGCGTAGTCGAGCTCGATCAAGCGCTCCGCGAGAAGGCCCGCGGCATAGGACTTTCCGACACCGCTGCCTCCTGCGAACAAGACGTTGACTTGGGACGCCGGCATCCTGACTCGGCTACCACTGTCCGACCGCCCTAGCGTAACCTGCCAGCGACGCGAAACGGGCAATAGCGTACCAGCAAGGATCCGATCGCGAAGGAAATCCGCGACGGCCACCCCAGCGTTGGCCGTGAGAACGAAATCGGCTTCTCGCTTTACGGAATCGACAGCATTGCCGACTGCAACCGCAAGCTCGCAGTGGCGAAGCAGAGCCAAGTCGTTCTCTGCATCCCCGATTCCGATTGTGCTGTGATACGAAATGCCCAGGCCTTCCAATGCTTCGAGAAGACCCGTGCCTTTGGAAACCCCAGACGGCAAGACCATCAGGGCCCCTCGGTTGCGTATGAGCTGACAGTCCGCTTCGAGGCGCCGCACCTGCTCTAGAACAAGAATCTCATCTTCAATGTTGCAGCTGAGGAGTACCTGGCCCCGTTGGAAATACACACTGCGGTCGACCAACAACGCGTCGAGCTCGAGGGGGACCGGTGTCGTCAGAGGATGGGATACTCCATCCCTGCGAATGACGGCTCCGTTCTCGGCTACGATTACGTCGAACCAGAGCTCCGCATCGGGAAAGACGTGCAACAGGTCTGACACTACTCTGCCGGTTACCAACAGGAGCGCCATCCCAGCATCGCGAGCCTCCGCCAAAGACGCGAGGACGCGTGCCTCTGGACGACCTCCTTCGGTCAGGGTCCCATCGAAATCAATGGCAATTGCCTTGAAGTATGAGGACATCACTCAGTCGGCCTGTTGAATCACCGACTTTAGATGCAACACCCGGGCCAAATCACGGAGCGGCCGTGAACGCCAACATGCGCCGTTGGAGCACGAGCTGCCATCGCAGATCCTGCGTCTCGGACCCGTTAGCGTGCAACAGTTGCGCGCTCCGCAGAGGTGATGTCGACACTCATCCTCTTCAATCGGGTTCGAGATCGACATGCCTAGCCTCTGGGGCGACCTCAGCGAGCTCCGCTTCGAGCCGGTCGATCTCATCGCCCATCGCGTCCGTGACCTGGCCGCCAAACTCGACCAATAGGCGCTCGAGTGCCCGAGGTCCATTCAGCGTAGCCCAGGTCGCGTCAAGATCCCGTCCGGCCAAAAGACGCCGAGCGAGCTCACGACCATCGAAGGTGACTTCTGCTTTGAATCGAACAGCGTCGGCGTCGAGTTGCGAAACTTTCACGTCGTGGATTCGGGCGACCAACGGGCTCTCTTCGAATACCGCCATCATTCGGGCGACCGATTTGGAGGGGGGGGCGGCCCCGAGCAGATGGCGGCGGTTTCGATTGATGAGAAAGATCGCAGACGCGCCGAGCAGCAGACCGATGGCGACCGACGCAGCTCCGTCCCAGGCCGGGTTTCCGCTGAGCTCGGCCAAGCCGAGCCCCGTCATTGCGATCAGCACGCCGAGCACGGCCGACGCATCTTCGAGCACCACCGCCACGCCCATCGGATCGGGACCCGTTGGTAGATACTGCCAAACGGATTGGCCCGCCTCTCGGGCTGATCGTCGAACGGCCGACAAGCCAACCGCGAGCGAAATGCTCTCCGCCGCGAGCGCCACCAGCAAGATGACGAAGCCCAGGCCCAGGTGCTCGAGCGGCTCCGGCGCCCAGACTTGCTGCGCCCCGCGCACGACCGACACCCCGCCTCCGACAAACAGCACCCCGGCGGCGGACAGCAGTGCCCAGATGTAGCGAGATCGGCCGAAGCCGTACGGGTAGTCGCTATCCGGCTGGCGTCGCGACCGAACGATGCCGACGACCAAGAGGCTTTGATTCGTGAAGTCCGCGGCGGAGTGGATCATTTCCGCCATGATCGCGGTCGAGCCCGTGAGCAGGAAGGCGATTACCTTGGCCGCTCCGATCACCAAGTCAACGAATAGCGCGACGGCTACAGCGCGTGTGCTCGTCGTCATGGGCGCACTATAGCACCTAGGCCTCGAGATGTTTGCCGGACGCCTCAGCGTCCTGACCGTGCTAGTGATGCCGTATCCAGGCAGTTGGAAAACACGCAGGAGGTCGCGATGAGAGTCATCATTGTCGGTATCGGGGACATCGGCTACGAGCTCACCAGGGATCTCACCCGCGGTGGGTCGCACGAAGTCGTGCTCATCGACAACGACGAGGCACGCTGCAAGGACCTCAGCGAGCAGTTCGACGCATTCGTCCTGGAGGGCGACGGGACCCATCCCGAGCTCTTGCAGAAGGCCTTGGTCGAGGAGAGCGACGCGCTGGTCGCAAGCACGAACTCGGACGCCCTCAATACGGTGATCGCAATGTTGGCCAAACGCTTCGGTGTCCCGACCGTGATCGTGAAGCTCAAAGACCTCGGCCTGCGAGCTGCCTGTCAGGAGATGGGCGTAGCCCAAATCATCGCGCCCAGCATCTCCGCCGCCGCGGAGATCTCGGCAGCCCTCCATGGATTTGGCAGGCCCGACTTGTCCCTGGTCACGCGAGGAGGCCTTCGTTTCGTAGAGCTCGAAGTGCAGGGCCTCGACGCCATATCCTTGGCTGAGCTCGACGTGCCGGACGGCGTGCTGGTCCTTACCATCGTCCGAGGCGAGGAGGTTCTCCTCGTGCGGGGCAAGACGCGGGTCCAGTCGGGCGACTTGCTGCTGCTGCTCGTCGAAAACGAGCACGCCTTCGGGAGGATGAAGGAGTTGGTGAACCGAGCTTGAATCCGGGCAGGGGGCCGCCGCTCGACGAACGCTCAGTCGAGCATCCGAGCGTCGAAGCCCTGTGCCGATAAGGCCTCCACAACCTGCTCCGCCTCTTCTTCACCGCGAAGCTGAAGCACCATGCTCACGATCGCCGCGCGAGCGGAGGAGGCGTCGAACGCACGCTGATGACTGATCTCCATGATGTTGCTGTGTAGCTCGCCGATCAGCTGGGTGACCTGGCCGAGGGCGCCCGGGATGTCCGGCACCTCGACCTCGAGCCTCACCAGCCGGTGGCTGCGCACCATGCCGCGCTGCAGGACCGAGGACAGGGTCATCATGTCGATGTTGCCGCCACAGAGGATGGTTCCGACGTTTTGGCCCTGGAACCGTTCGTTGTGCCTCATCGCTGCTGCCACGCCTGCTGCGCCGGCGCCTTCAACAATGGTTTTCTCGATTTCGGCGAGGACGAAGATCGCTTGCTCGATGTCCTCTTCAGAGACGAGGACGATATCGTCGACGTGGCGTCGAATGAGATCCATGGTGAGTATGCCGGGTGATTTGACCGCGATGCCGTCCGCAACCGTGTCGTGATTTGGGAGGTCACTCGGATCGAGGCCGTGAAAGGCATGGTGAGCCGACGGGTAGCGTTCGCTCTGCACGCCGATGATCTGGATGCTGGGGTCCAGCGCCTTGGCTGCGACGGCCACTCCGGAGATCAGGCCGCCACCACCGATGGGGACGAGGAGGGTGCCGATTCGGTTCCCCGTCCCGAGCATCTCCAGCGCGAGCGTCCCCTGACCCGCAATCACCGCTGGGTCGTCATAGGGATGAACCAAGGTCAGGTCCCGTTCGCGTGCCAGCTCTTGCGTGAACGCCCGCGTCTCGTCGAACCGGCTCCCGTGCAAGATCACTTCGGCCCCATGCGCACGGGTCTGCTCCACCTTGGAATTGGGGGTGGTGCGCGGCATGACGATGGTCGTCGGAATCCCGAGCCGCCTTCCATGATAGGCGAGCGCTTGCGCATGGTTGCCGGCAGACATGGCGATCACGCCCCGTGCGCGTTCCGCCCGGCTCAGGCCGAGCATGCGATGGAGCGCTCCCCGCTCCTTGAAGGATGCGGTGAACTGTTGGTTTTCGAACTTCAAGTAGAGTTGTACGCCAGTCAGTGCTGACAGCGTTTCAGAAAGCTCGAACGGAGTCCGCGCGATGCTCGGCCCGATGAGCTCGTGAGCGCGGCGGATATCATCGATGGTGACCGTCACGGTGAACCGACGTGGTGAATCGACAGGAAACCGTTGGGAACGAGGCTGGTGGCGAGCATGACTTCGTTGATGTCGCGGTGCTCCGACCAGGTGCGAGCTTCTCGATGCTGAGGATGGCGCCAGAAGGACTCGATCTCCGGACCGAGCGCAACGTAGGGCGCCAGTGCTTTGAGCTGCTCGTGCGCCTCCGCACCTCGAGACAAGTGCCGATGCCGCATTCCCACCTCGTTTTCGATCAGCGGGACTGCGGAGAGTCCGATTGCGAGGCCGAGCTCGCGAAAAGCCAGGCGACGAGATGCGGGATAGCTAAGGTCATTCTGCTGAGCGTAGCCCGCAAGACCTCGCACTGCTGCAGCGAGCAAGGCGTCCAACAGGGGAGACCCCGCGAATGCTCCGAGGGGCATCAACTGCGCAACGCGTGAGGCATCCGCCAGCAGGCCGCCCAGGCCGAGCGCGTCAGCGGTCGCCCAGTCCTGGCCCGTGACCATGGCTGCGAAGTCCGCGACCTCGTCCTCCAAGCCCGGGCTGCGTGGGGTGCTCGGTTGCGCTGATTTCGTCGTTTGGAGCTGTGTGTAGGTGATGAAACCATCTAGCGGATCGTGATGGCCCATCGAGGAGACGAGTGGGCGCGAAAGATCGGTGTTCATCTTCCAAACCATCCGTCGACCACGTCGATCGGAATAGGTGAAGGCGTCGTGCGCCACCTTGGCGAGCTCCCGCACCCAGGTATTGAACTGCGGCTGTCTCGTCCGCAGCCACATCTGGTTCAAGGCGTGCATCCATTTGGTCAAGTAGTGGAAATACTGGCCGTCCCGTTGCCACTCCAGTTGCTCATCGAAGGGTTCGCCGCTGGCTCGTTCGGGAAGTGTCTTGCCGATGCGCAAGCCGCCGCGCGTCGGGTGAGCCTCACCTTCCTGCGCACCGAGTCCGCTGATCCATCCGGTTCGCGGATCATCGCTACGATAGAATCCGAGCACGTGATGCACTTGGTCGACCAGGCGAAGCGCGAGCTCCTCGTAGCGTTCTTCGCCGGTCGCCTGGGCCAAGCCGAGGAAGTTGCAGACCGCGAAGGCATCGGTCCATAGGTA
>CAMYMX010000119.1 GCA_947259605.1 uncultured Polyangiaceae bacterium
GTTTGGAAGCTTGTGGTGGGAGGGGACAAGATTGTGGGAGATCGTCTGGGATCCTGTGATCTTCCCGATAACGTGGTTCCGATAAGGCCTCGGAATCGTTAGTGCATTGATGGCGGTGATCACCGCCAAGGTGATGGGGCTCAGCTGAGCTCGATTCGGTGCTGGGGCGTTAGGACCGCGTTGGTCGCGGGGCGAGTGACATGAGTGCCCGGCCAAACGACGCATCGATCGACGCGGACGCCAGCGGCAATTTCGACATCGGCGCCGATCACGCTCATGCGAATGCTCGAGGAGGGCTCGAACGAATCCGGCAGGATGCATCCGTCGCGCGGTTCTAGGCCGGGCCAGGTGAAGGAACCTGAGGCGAGCTCGAGGTTTAGCCGGTGGTATTCCGCTAACGTTCCGAGATCCGCCCAAGGCGACGCATCGATGACGCCGAGCACGGGCGCCCCGCTGTCGACCCACTGCCGGTAGGCGCTCCGGATCACGCAGCCCGACTCCGGCATCGCCGAAAATGCCTCCGGGGAGAGGATCTGAACCCCGGTGAACATCAGCGCCTCGCGAACACGGCCATCGGCTGGGGTCCCCAGTAGGCTCCGGACCCAGCCGTTTTGGTCGATTCCGATCGCCCCGAAGCGCTCCGGCTCGGTGGTCGGGCGCAGTATCATCGTTGCAACGGCGCCCTGGTCGACGTGCGCTGCATAGGCCCGGTGGAGGTCGGGTGCGAAGAGGGTGTCGCCATTGGTTACGATCACGGGACTATGTGGGTCATCGAACAAAGTCCGCGCTGTTCGGAGGCCTCCCCCGGTGCCAAGAAGGTCGATTTCACGGGAAAAACGGAGGTCTACGCCCTTGGGACAGACGGCTTGGAGGGTGGATTCCACCAGCTCGGGCTGGGGGTGGGTATTGGCTACGACGCTGCGAACGCCGCTTCGCGCCAGGTGTTCCATCGCGAACCCTGCGAGCGGACGATTGGCGACGGGGACGATGGGCTTGGGGCGACGGTCGGTGAGCGGCCGGAGGCGCGTCCCCAGTCCGGCTGCTAAGAGCATGGCTTGCACCGGGATATGGTATTCCCGAGTGCGCAATCGAACCAAGCAACTTGGGTCGACAAGGGCGTATAGTCATCGGGCACGAGGGGGAGATGAAGAAGATCCTGCTGACGGGGGCCGCCGGGTTCATTGGAAGCAACGCCGCAACGGCGCTGCTCGGCCGTGGGGATCTCGTCGTGGGGGTCGACAACCTCAACGACTACTACGACCCGGCCCGTAAGCAGGCAAACTTAGAGGAAGTTCGGCGTACGGCGCCCGATCGAGAGAAGTTTGTCTTCCACCGAATGGACATCCGGGATGAGGCCGGGATCGACGGGCTCTGTGCCAAACATGGCTTCGACGTCATAATTCACCTCGCCGCGATGGCTGGGGTTCGCGCGTCCATCGACGACCCAAAGCTCTACCTCGACGTCAATCTCGTGGGGACGCTGAATCTGCTCGAGGCTGCACGGCGGCACGGGCACCCCCCGTTCGTCTTCGCGTCGACCTCGTCGGTGTACGGCCCGACCAAGGTCATTCCCTTCATCGAAACCGACCGAGCCGACCATCCTCTGGCGCCGTACCCGGCGAGCAAACGCGCCGCCGAGCTCCTCGGCCATTCGTATTTTCATCTGTTCGGGCAGGACTTCACCGCGCTTCGATTTTTTACAGTCTACGGGCCGCGCGGCCGTCCCGACATGATGGCCTACAAGGTCTTGGACAATATTTTCGAGGGGGTCGAAGTCCCTCTCTACAACAACGGCCAGATGCACCGCGATTGGACCTACGTCGACGACATCGTGCAGGGCGTGCTCGCCGCCGCGGACCGACCGCTTGGATACGAAGTCATCAATCTCGGGCGGGGGAAACCCACGCTTCTCGCCGACTTCGTGCGGCTCATCGAAGAGCAGGCGGGCAAGCGCTCGAACCTCATCGACCGGCCGATGCCAGCCGCCGACATGGAGTACACCTACGCAAACATCGAACGCGCCCAAGAGCTCCTCGGCTACGAGCCTACCGTGACCGTCGAACAGGGCGTCAAAGCGTTCTGGCATTGGTACCGGGATTCCGTATTGGAGGCGCGGAAATGATGAGCCGGCTTCGGACGCGGACCTCGCAGTTCTTGATCGACATCACGGTGCTAATGCTCGCTTTCTTCCTCGCGATGCTCGTCCGCTTCGATTCGAACGTGCCGGCCCCGATGTTTCGGCAGCTCATGATCGTGCTGCCCTACGTGGTGCTCTTGCAGTACGCGTTTCTTTCCGCTTTCGGGATCACGCGCTTTTCCTGGCGCTACATCAGCCTTCGCGACGCCGTTCGGATCTTCGCCGCGATTTTGTCCGCGACGGCGGTGCTGCTCGCGCTTCGCCTTGCAAGCCCGATGCTGGTCGACCGCTTTGCGATTGCACGCTACGGCATCGTTCCACTCGGCGTCTTGCTGGGCGACTTCGTCTTGGCGTTCATCGGGCTCTCGGGTGTGAGGGCGCTTCGCCGAATGCTGGGGGAGCGCGTCGCGACCAAGCAGCACAAGCGCGAAACGAAGCCCCTGGTGCCGACCTTGCTCGTGGGTGCGGGTCAGGGAGGGGTTCTGATCGCACAGGAGATCTCGCGCCGCCCCGACCTCGGCATTCGCGCGGTCGCGTTCGTCGACGACGACCCGGTGAAGCAAGGCGCGGTGATTCACGGAATCAAGGTTCAAGGGACGAGCAAGGAGCTGTTGCGGGTCGCCCAACGGCATGGCGCGACCCAAGCCCTCATCACGATTTCCAATGCGCCGGGGTCGGCGATTCGCCGCATCACCGAGCGCTGCAAGGAGGCGGGCCTCAACGTGAAGATCGTACCCGGCGCCTACGAAATAGTGGGCGGGCGGGTGAGCCTCTCCCGCATTCGCGAGGTGGCCATCGAGGACCTACTGCGCCGAGAACCGATCAAACTTCAGGCCGAGGTCGTGAGCGAGCTCGTTCGCGGGCAGCCGGTGATGGTGACCGGGGCCGGAGGAAGCATCGGTTCGGAGCTTTGTCGTCAGGTCGCGTCGTACCGCCCTTCTCGCCTGGTGCTCGTCGAGCGCTCCGAGAACGCCCTGTTCGAAATCCATTCCGAGCTCTGCAGACGTTTCTCGGAGCTCGAAGTCGTTCCTTGCGTCGCCGATATCACCGACGTGCCGCGCGTCACGCAGGTCTTTCGCGAGTACCGGCCGATGATCGTGTTCCACGCGGCCGCCCACAAGCATGTGCCTATGATGGAGTGGAACCCAGCCGAAGCCGTGAAGAACAACGTTCTCGGAACCCAAATCATCGCAGACTTGGCCGATCGACTCGCAGTCGAGCGCTTCGTGATGATTTCCACCGACAAAGCGGTGAACCCGACATCGATCATGGGCGCGACCAAACGAGCCGCCGAGCTGTACGTTCAGGCGCTCTCGACCCACAGCGCCACCCATTTCGCGACCGTGCGCTTCGGCAACGTGCTCGGCTCAGCGGGGAGCGTCATTCCGATTTTTCGGCGGCAGATTCACGACGGCGGTCCGGTCACGGTCACGCATCCCGAGATGACTCGATACTTCATGACCATTCCCGAGGCTGTTCAGCTCGTCATGCAGTCGGCAGCGCTAAGCCAGGGCGGGGAGACGTTCATCTTGGACATGGGACAGCCCGTACGCATCGTCGACCTCGCCCACGACCTGATTCGGCTGAGCGGCCTAGAGCCAGAAAAGGACATCGAGGTCCGCTTCACAGGCATTCGCCCCGGCGAGAAGTTGTTCGAGGAGCTTTCGCACACCAGCGAAGGCATCGAGCGAACGACACACCCGAAGATTTTCAACGGGACTTACGACTCGCCTCATCTGCCTGCGCTTCGCGCGCAATTCGACACCCTCGGCGGGCTTTGTACGACGGCGAATCCAAACGCGATACGCCAAGCGCTCGTGCAGCTCGTGCCGGAGTACGAAGACGGCAGCGTGGACAGCGAGCCTCCCGCGCGAACCGGCCAAGCATTCAGAGACTCCAAACCGGCGGGGAGAGCTTGAAGATTCTGGTGACCGGAGGCGCGGGCTTCATCGGCAGCCACGTCGTCGAGGCCGCTGTCGAAGGGGGCCATGAAGTGCTCGTCGTCGACGACCTGAGCACCGGCCGCATCGAGAACCTCCCTGCAAGCGTGGCGTTCCACCCGATCGACATTCGGAATCGCGACGCGCTGCGCGAGACCGCGCTTCGTTTCGCGCCGGACGCGATCAGCCACCACGCCGCACAGGCGAGCGTCGCGGTGAGCGTGCGCGAGCCTCTTCTGGATGCTGAAATCAACGTGTTGGGGTCGCTCCATGTGGCCGAGGTCGCCGTCGAGTGCCAGAGCCGGTTGGTCTTCTCGAGCACGGGTGGAGCGCTCTACGGGGAGGTGCCCGAGGGCCAAGTCGCCGGAGAGGGCTGGCCAGCGCTGCCCGCGAGCCCCTACGCCTGCAGCAAGGCGAGCTTCGAGCTCTACCTGCGGGCCTATGGGCAGGCCCTGGGCTTGCGCTACACGATTCTTCGCTACGGGAACGTGTACGGGCCCCGACAGGACCCTCACGGAGAGGCGGGAGTGGTCGCGATCTTCCTTCGGAGGCTGCTTCGGGGGGAGCCGATTCAGGTCAATGCGCGGGCCGCCGAGGGGGATGACGGCTGCGTACGCGATTACGTGTACGTGCGCGATGCGGTTCGGGCTAACCTCGCGGCATTCGAAGGCGTGCTCGAGGGTCGCACGATCAACATCGCTACCGGCGTCGGGACTTCGACGAGGACGCTTGCCGAGCGGCTCGTGCGGCTCGTCGACCGGCCGGCGGTCGTCCACGGTGGCGCCTTCCGTGCTGGTGACCTGCAACGTTCGGTTCTCGACCCCTCCGTCATGATCTCCGCGCTCGGTGCCCCAACTCCGTTGGAACGCGGCCTATCGGACACGACCGAGTGGTTTCGCGAGGAGGTTCAGTCGTCATGAGTGAACGGATCGCGGTCGTTGGGCTCGGGTACGTGGGTCTTCCTGTCGCCCTGGCATTTGCGCGAAAGTTCGAGGACGCGGTTGGGTTCGACGTGTCCGAGGCCCGAGTGAGCGCGCTCGCCGGTCATCACGACTGGACCGGCGAGGTGACCCAATCCGAGCTCGAGGAAACCAACCTGCGGCTGACGAGCGACCCGGGGGACCTTCGTGGTTGCACGTTTTTCGTCGTTGCGGTGCCGACGCCCATCGACTCGGACCGCCGTCCTGACCTCGGCCCGCTGCGCTCAGCGACTCGAATCGTCGGCAGCGCCCTCGCACCGGGGGCCGTCGTGGTCTACGAATCCACCGTCTATCCGGGTGTGACGGAAGAACAATGTGGACCGCTCCTCGCCGAAACCTCGGGCCTGCGCCAATCCCGAGACTTCAAGCTTGGCTACTCGCCGGAGCGAATCAACCCCGGCGACAAGCTCCACACGTTCGAGAAGATCATCAAAGTCGTTTCGGGCGAAGACCCGGAGAGCTTGGAGCGCATCGCTCGTGTGTATGAAGCCGTCGTCGACGCCGGTGTCCATCGCGCTTCTTCGATTAAAGTCGCGGAGGCCGCAAAGGTCATCGAGAACACCCAGCGCGACGTCAACATCGCGCTGATGAACGAGCTTGCGCTCATCTTCGACCGCCTGGACATCTCGACGCGTGACGTGCTCGAGGCCGCGGGAACCAAGTGGAACTTCTTGCGCTTCACCCCAGGCCTCGTCGGCGGTCATTGCATCGGAGTGGACCCTTACTATCTGACCGCGAAAGCCGAAGCGCTTGGCTACCACCCCGAAGTCATTCTCGCGGGCCGACGCATCAATGACGACATGGGCAAGTTCGTGGCCCAGCGAACCGTGAAGCTGCTCCGCAAACAGGACCGTGCGATCAAGGGGGCGCGCATCGGCGTGCTCGGGCTGACCTTCAAGGAGGACGTGCCCGATTTGAGGAATAGCCGCGTGCCGGACATCATCGAGGAGCTTCGCGAGTATGGCATCGAACCGGTCGTTCACGATCCGATGGCATCGGCGGAAGAAGCGGTTCGCGAGTACGGCATCGAGATGAGGCCATTCGACGCGATCGCCGATCTCGATGGATTGATTCTCGCCGTCCCTCATCGGCAGTACCTGGACCAGCTCGATCGGGTCGTTGCGAGCGTTCGCCAAGGCGGTCTGATCATCGACGTGAAGTCCGTGCTGAGGGCCGACGCGCTCCGGGGGGACCTGGTCTACTGGAGCCTCTGAGCGGCTAGAACATCCGCTCGGGGACGAAGATGATGTCCCCGGCCGCAACTTCGATGTCTGCCGCCTGGCCCTTTGTCACTCGCTCCACAGGAACACGATAGCGAATGATCTCGCCATCGGCTCGCCGCGTGACGACGGTTGCATTGCGGTCGGCAAGTGACGAGAACCCTCCTGCCATGCTGATCGCTTGTACCACTGTCATTCCCGGCACGAGCGCAAAAGCACCTGGGTTTGCCACTGCACCCACCACGCTCACGCGCTTGGAGACGTACTCCTCGACGTAGACGGAAACATGTGGGGCGCGCAGCAAGTCTCGCTCGACGAGCTCGGACTGGATTTTCTGCGCCACTTCGGTCGGCTCCAGGCCGCTGACGTGAACTGCGCCGAGGAGCGGAAAATTGATCGTGCCATCTGGGGCCACTTGTTGGCTCCCCGTCATCGCCTCCTCGCCGTAGACCCGCACCGAAAACACGTCACCCGGCCCGAAGGTCGTGTCGTCGGTTGCAGGCGGTGGCACCTCGGTGGCTTGCAGCCCGCGCTTGCTGCATGCAGACGATCCGAAGGCAAAGAACGCCAGCGCACCGATCAGTAGAAGACGCGAAGACCAAGCCATGCTTCAAACCTCTGATAGCTGGCGACCGGATCGATCAGCGGGTCCAGTTCGGTGTAGCGGAAGTCCGTGAGGTCCGCCAAATATCCTAGGTCGGCAAACAGAGCGAGCCAGGGCTTGAATCGATACTCGCCAAAGATCCCGACGTAGATCCGCGTGCCTTGTCGGAACGGTTCGCTACCGAGTATCGTTCCATCCGGGCTCAGCGCTAGGCCCGTCTTGTAAAACGAAGCCCAGGCCTTCACCCCCAACTGGAGCGCGCCCATCAGCGTGAACGTCGTCTCTGCGTGCAACCGGTTGACGAGCACGAAGTTGCCGATGTAGGACGGGCGGACATCGCGATCATAGCCGAGCGAAAGACCGATCGTGGGACGAGCTTGCCAGCGCAAGTCGACGCGGGCGATGACGTCATCGTAGTTCTGTCCGATTGTGTAAAACCCGGCGGCATATCCAAGCATGGCGGTGAGCGAGAAGCGTTCGGTGATGGCCCCGTTGTATCCGATCATGTTCGAGACGCGGTTGTTCTTGGACAGCAAGGTCGGCGAGGTCAGAATCTCTCCGGGGTTCACGAACTCCTGGTTTGCGTATTCGACGGTGTAGACCAGAGCCGAGGTCGGAAAGAACAGCCAGCTGAAGCTCGCCGGCACCCGATGGGTGATGTTGTTGCCGTACCCGTAGGCGTTCGCGTCGAAGAACGCGAGCGAGTTGGTGTAGCCGAGCGTCCCCTCGAGCACTTGGCTCTTGCTTCGGCCAACCAGGTCGAGCGACGCCGTGTTGAGGTTTCGGCCGTAGCTGATGGTGGGTCCTTGCGGTGTATTCGGGTCCGAGAACGGCCTCACCATGCGCCGGAACACGTCACTGATGACCAGGCTGAAGACCTTGGAAGGATTGTAAGAAAAGTTGATGTGCCCATCTGCTCCGACGGCGTCGCGGACGCGGTCGGTGAAGTAGTGCAAGTAGTCCGCCCCAATACCACCCCGAAATTGGATTTTCTGGGGCTCCGCGGCGTTTGCATCGCCTTCGCGCTGGCGGACGCTTCCTTCGGTGGCAATGTCGAGATAGCCCTGGACGAGCAGGATGAACGATGGCTCTCGGTCAGAGTCCTGAAGGAACACGTTGGAGTCGTAGCCGCCTCCGACGGCAAGACCGGGGTGGAGCACGAGCCGTCCGACCTTGAAGCCTGGGCCCTCCCGCGCTGCACGGTCGGCGTCAAAGACCTGCGCGCCAGCCCTTGCGCTCAGCAACGCCGTGCCCAAGACGGCTGTAAAAGCCAGAGCAAGCCCTAACTTCGAGCAACCGCGCATGATCCCTTGTTCCCCCCACCCATACGAACACCAATCCGCTGGTTAGCTGACTCCACTGACTGGTGGCGGGATAAATGGGATCGGCCAGTCCGGCACGGTGTCGATCACGACAGGATTATCATCGGGGACGAAGAGGTCGACTTCTTCTCTCACCTGCGTCTCGCCCGTGTCGAAAAGGTCTTGCCCCACGCACTGGTTCGCGGCCTGGGTCAGAGCCTTGAACTTCTGGGAGAGGACGC
>CAMYMX010000120.1 GCA_947259605.1 uncultured Polyangiaceae bacterium
GGGCAGCGAGCAAACGATCACGTTTGCTCAGAAGCTCATGCAGAAGCACGGGGTTCGCCACTTGCCCGTGCTGCACGGTGGCGAGCTGCACGGAATCGTCAGCGACCGCGACCTTGGCATGGTCGCAGGCCTCAACGAGGTCAATCCCGACGCCACGACCGTTGAAGAGGCGATGACTCAGGAAGCGTACACCGTCAGCAAAGACACGCCGCTTTTCTCCGTGCTCAACGAGATGCTGGAACACAAATACGGCTCCGCGGTCGTAGTCGAAGGCAACAAGATCATCGGTATTCTGACCACCCACGACGCGCTGGAGCTCCTGGTCGAGAAGTTCCCGACCGCTTGAGCTCGACCGTGTCCAGCCGAACCGAGCTGACGTTCTGCCGAATCTGCGAAGCGACTTGCGGCCTGAGGGCGACCATCGAAGAGGACCGGGTCGTGGCCATCGAGCCGGATCGGGACCACGTCGTCACCAAGGGTTATTCCTGCATCAAAGGCCTTCGCTACCACGAGATTCATCATTCGCCGGACCGGCTGCGTGTTCCCCTAAAGCGCGTCGGAAATCGCTTCGAAGAGATCAGTTGGGAGCAGGCGCTCGAGGAGATCGGCGCAAAGGTGCGGCAGCTCGTGAGAGAACACGGCGGTGATTCGGTCTCGGCGTATCTCGGCAATCCGATCTCGTTTAGTTTGCTGCCTCCGGTTCTCATCGCGGCGTTCCTTCAGGGGCTCGGTTCGCGCAATTTGTTTCAGACCGGCTCCCAGGATTGCAACAACAAGTTTGCGGCGGCCGAGCGGCTCTACGGCTTCCCGTTCATTCAGCCCTTTGCCGACATCGACCGCACCCAGTGTTTGATCATCATCGGCTCGAACCCCGCGGTGTCCCGTTCGAGCTTCATGCAGCTTCCGGATCCCGTTCGTCGCCTCCGCGCCATCGAAGGCCGAGGCGGCAAGGTCTTCAGCGTAAACCCGCGTCGGACCGAAACCGCGAAGCAGCTCGGGACGCAGGTGTTCATTCGTCCTGATACCGACGTCTATTTCTTGCTGAGTTTTCTGCACGAGGTCTTTCGCCGGGATGCGATCGCCCACGAGCGCGTCGGCCGATACATGAAGGGGCTCGAGCCGCTTCGCGCCGTCGCGGACGCCTGGGCGCCGGAGCGCAGCGCCGAGGTGACCGGCATTGCTCCTGAAACGCTTCGATCGATGGTCGATGCCTATCTCGAGGCAGACGGGGCCGCGATTTTCCTTTCCACGGGGGTCAATCAGGGCAGTCATGGCACCCTCGCGTTCTGGATTCAGGAAACGATCAACGCGGTCACGGGCAATTTGGACCGGCTTGGTGGAACGATCGTCGGCCACGGCTTCATCAAGGACTTCCCGAAGCATGCGCGCAGAGGTGGTCATACGATGCGCAAGGATCTGTCACGCATCGGGCAGCTCCCGTCGGTGGCCGACACGTTCCCTGCGGGGTTGATGGCTGATGAGATTCTAACTCCGGGCCAAGGGCAGGTGCGGGCTCTGTTCTGCCTTTCCGGCAATCCACT
Source organism: uncultured Polyangiaceae bacterium (assembly GCA_947259605.1). GTDB lineage: Bacteria > Myxococcota_A > Polyangia > Polyangiales > Houyiibacteriaceae > SG8-38. The sequence goes on from CAMYMX010000120.1 coordinate 1,542, forward strand.
GTTGACGGTCCCGAACAGCAACGGTCGCCTCGAAAAGGCATTGAAAGCGCTTGAGCTCCTCGTCGTGATCGACATCTTCCGGAATGAGACGGCCAACCACGCCCACTACATCCTTCCCGGAAGCAGTGCGCTTCAGCGTCCGGACCTGCCGTTCGTGTTTCAGTCTTTGATGGGTGTCCAGCCCGTTCCGTACGTGCAGTTCACCGATGCGCTCCTACCGCTGGAGGACGAGCAGCGTGATGAGACCATGATCCTACTGCAGCTCGCCCGTGCATGTGGCTCTACGCTTTTTGGATCTCGCTTCGCGAGCGGGTTCTTCAATGCCTGGAGCCGCCTTGGGAGTCTTCCTGGAATTGGGCGTCGAATTGGGCTCACCCCGGAGCGATTCCTGGGCTTGATGGCGCGCGCGTTTCGCCTCGGCTCGCTCCGCAGCCTTCGCAAGGAGCCCCACGGGCGCTTGCTGGAACCCAACAAGGGAGACGACTTCCTGGGGCGACGCGTCGTGACGGACGACGGTCTGGTCGATTTGGCGCCGGACGAATTCGTCGCGGCAGCCAGCGAGCTGGAAGCCGCGTTCGAGGTGGAGCGGGCGCAGCGCGGAAAGCTCAAGCTGATCAGCAAAAGGGAGACGCACAGCCACAACAGCTGGATGCACAACTTTCCGCGCTACGTCGAGGGCAAGCGCTCGACGAACTACCTGTACATGAATCCCGAAGATGGCGGCAGAGTGGGCGTCGAGTCTGGCGCTATGGTCGAGGTGCGCAGCAGCGTCGCGTCGGTGCAACTGCCCGTTCAGCTCACCGACGAGATGATGGTCGGTGCGGTGGCCCTTCCGCATGGCTGGGGACATCAGGCCGCCGATGGCCTGAGTGTGGCAAGCCAAACGACCGGGGTGAATGTGAATCTTCTGGCGGCCGACGGCCCCGAGGAGCTCGAGTATTTCTCAGGAATGGCGAAGCTGAACGGGATTTGGGTCGAAGTCGTAGCCGTCTAGTACCGGGGCGCGGCGAAACGCGATGCGGGGGTTCGACGGACGGGGCGCCTTGCAAAGGTGGCCCATGAAGACCCGACCGACGTTGGCGGTGTGCTAAGGTCATGGTTCACCGTTCACAAGCACCGCGACGACCTCTTGCTTGGCGTTCGGGCTTCATTGCCGTCCACTCGGCGAAGCCAATTGCTGTTCTGCGCAGCCTGTCGACTAACACGGTGCCGCCAAGGGCGAGTTGCGGACGCAACTCAGCGCAACGGCCATGCTCGGCTGCTACGAATGCCGACAAGTCGGCGCGTGCCTACGGCCCCGGCCCGCACCGCGCGCCGTGGCACACGCGCATCCACCAGGTGCCCACCGGAAAGCAAGCGTTTCGGTCTCCGGCCATCCACCGCGCGAGGGCCCGTTGGTATTGCGCCTTGAAGGCTCGCAATTGCCTCACCGCCTCCGTCGCGGCTGCTCGATTTCCCGCCGCCGCAAACCGCGGATTGAGGTTTCCGGATACTTCGTAACTCTTGGCACGCTTTGTGTGCAGAAGCCGAAGCACGCGCCGCGGGCCGATGAAGGTGCGGCCCGTGCGCCTCGCCTCGTTCCAAGCGTGGTGCTCATTCTGCCGCACGCGCGTCGCGATGCGTTCACGAGCGAGGTCTGGGCCGTAGTCGAGCTCGAGCGCCACGGGCATCTCCAAGCGAAGCTCGAGCTTGTCGGGCCACTTCGGCTTCTGGGGGTCGAAGTAGTGCGGCGGGCGCTGGACGTGAATCACACGGGCGCCTACCTCGGCCGGCAGTGTGTGGGCCCCAGGCCAGTCCTTGGCGTAACGCACCGCGCCCGCTTCGACCGGATTCGCAATGAGGTAGGCGATCGACTCGATCATGGCCTCAGGCGTGAGCAATGCATGCACGCCCGTGCTGTCCTTGTTGAAGACCTCTTCGGGCCATCCGCGGAGCGCCTTGGTGCACAGCGCTAAGTTTCGGTGGAAGGTCTCCAGGAACTTGGGGTACTCGCCGCGCACATCGGTGATGACCTCGTGGGCGTGGGTTGACATGAGGCACGCTGCATGGACCAAGACCCCGTGAAGCTTGGCGGCGTAGGCCAGGCAATACCAATAGACCTGCTCCATCTGCCGGGCTTCGTCCGGGTGCAGCAGGAAGTGGCGGCGGGTGGTACGTCGTGAAAGGGCCAACGTGGCCCCAGGGTTGACGATGCGGGGGCGCGTCATGTTGCCTGTTAGAAGCGAAAGGCGTGCCGACAACCGGTCACATGATTTCGAATCCTTAGCAGTGCGACCGTGGCGGTTTCGTCAGGGGCCGCCGGCGGGCGCCGATTCACGGAATCACGACGCAATCGGCCATGGATTGTCACGATCGGGCAAACGCCGGTGGGACGGGCCGGGAGGGGTAAAGAATTACGTATTCCCCAACATCGTGGCCGTGCGCATGTTCTGTGTGTCGGCACAATCGGGAGCCCAACCTTCACGGTGTCGGCAAGAAAGGGGGTAAGTCATGAGGTACTCACGACGTCATTTCGTTTCGCTGAGGACACTCGGTCTCGCCTTCGCGGTCGCATTGTCTCCAGCGTTCATGCAAGGCGCTATGGACTGTAGCGGCGACACCACACTGGCAGAGCTCGAGCTTCGAGCCTTCGAGGGGGATAGCTGTATGCCAGCAGAAAACATGGTGGCCTTTGATCCTCAGGTCAAAGTTTACCAAGTAGAGGTGCCTGATTTGGTGACTCAAGCGATGCTGATCGCGGAGCCGACAGATCCGACAGCTGGCGTGGCAGTTCAGTGCTACGTCGAAGGCGTCATGGTTGCCCAACACGTTTCCGATCCGGAGCAACGTTGGACCGTGGTTGATCTTCCAGAAGGTGACAGCCAGATCCACGTGTACGTGAAGCCGGCTGGCGGAGCCGTGTCGTGGTATGCGATCGACGTGCACCGCTTCTAACCATGCGAGATGGGCTCTATTGAGCCACGACAAGTCACCCCACCGTGTTTGAACACGGTGGGGTTGTCTGGTTTTGGCGTCGGTTCTCGGCGTCGATGGGATCTGCCAGGTGATGGGCGGCACAGTACGGTGAGCGTCGCGAGCCCTAAGAGGCACGCAGGACCCTCCGGACCTCTGCTCGGGTTAGCCTGGGAGGAGAATTTTTCCTGATTCGGTGGCGGAGAGGGCGGTCCACCAGCGGGCAATGTGATCGAGTCCGTCCATTGGGAGCTCGAGTGGGACTTGGTAGCCGAAGCATACGCCGATGGCGAAGTCTGCGAGCGTGAGTGTATCGCCGGTGACGAAGGTCTTGTCCGCCAGGTTGCCGTCGAGAATCGTTGCGTACTTATGGAAGTCCGCGGTGGCGCGATCGACGATCTTTTGATCTGGGTTGCCGCCGCTGAAGAATTTTTGACCGAAGAGGCGGTTCATCGCGTTGGTCAGATGGTTGGATTCCCAGAACATCCATCGCAGGATGTCGTATCGCTTCGCAGACTTCGGCCACAGCTCGGTGTCCCCTTTTCCGGCGAGGTAACACATGATTGCATTGGACTCCCACAAGACGGTGCCACCGTCGACCAAGGTGGGGACTTTACCGTTCGGATTGAGCGAGAGATATTCAGGCGTGCGCTGTGCACCGGCGCGGAGGTCGACCGTGTGAGTTTCGAGCTCGAGCCCGAGCTCCTTGGCGACGGCGTGCACCTTGCGTGCGTTCGGCGAAAATAGATTGGTATACAGCTTCATCGGGCCTCCTTCATGAACGAGCGTATTCTAGGGCGTAAGCATTGTTACAGGCTGGCCATTTTGCGCCGATTGTAAAAGTTCTGTCACCATGGGGGGCATTTCTCGTCACCCGCCTCCGGGTCTGCAATACAGCAATTAGGCCGTGCGGAGGCGATCAACGCAATGATCAAGCGATGGATAGGTGAGGCGTTCCTTCGGGCCGCTGGTTGGAAGAAAGATGGCGATCGACCCGCTCTGGATCGATACGTCATCATTGCCGCCCCGCACACCTCCAATTGGGACATGCCGTTCATGCTGGCGATGGCGTTCGTGTACGACATCCCAGTGCGCTGGATGGGTAAACACACGCTGTTCAAGGCACCGTTCGGTCCATTCTTCAAGCGACTCGGCGGCATCCCGATCGTGCGACATCGTCCTGGCGGCGTCGTCGGTCAGATGGTCGAGCACTTCGAGAACAACGAGTCACTCGTTCTGATGGTCCCGGCCGAGGGCACCCGTTCGCACGTCGACTATTGGAAGTCGGGCTTTTACCACATTGCGCGAAAGGCCAACGTTCCAGTGGTTCTCTCGTACCTGGACGTCGGTAAAAAGGTCGGCGGCATTGGCCCGGCGATCGATCTCACCGGAGACATCAGCGCCGACATGGACCAGATTCGTGAGTTCTACGCCGGGATGACAGGGTTTCGCCCCGAGAAGATCGGCGTGATTCGGCTTCGCGAGGAAGACGTCGAAGAGCTCGTGCAGCACGACGGTAGTGGCGCCGAGGAAATCGAGCGCCTCGCGGGTAACTTGTAACATTCGCGCTCGCCGAACGTCCTTTACAGCCGCGGCCCCTTCGTGAAACGCTAGGGCCTTCGCGAAGGATGTTCAAATGGGCGAACAGAACAGCGTTTGGCTGAAGGTACTCGATCTCGACGAGCTTCCCGAAGGACGCGTCAAACCGGTCACATGCAAGCATCGAACCCTGTGTCTGACGCACTTTGAAGGTGAGTTCGCCGCCCTCGACAACAAGTGCCCGCACCAAGGCGGCCCGCTCGGGGAAGGCTCTATCGAAGGCGGCTTGCTCCGTTGCCCTTGGCACGGCTGGGACTTCCACCCCCTCACCGGCGAGCCGCCGGGTGGATTCGACGACGGCGTAGAGACGTTCCCCATCGAAGTACGTGAAGACGGCGTGTACGTCGCGTTTCCCGAGGAAGAAGCGCACATCCGAACGAGCAGCGACGTCATGATCGAGACACTGGTCAACTGGGGTGTCCGTTGGGTCTGGGGGATGGTCGGGCATTCGAATCTGGGCTTCGCCGACGCAATGCGGCGGCAGGAATCCATGGGCGCACTCGGGTACTTTGGCATCCGGCACGAAGGCGCTGCTGCGTTTGCCGCCTCCGCGTACGGAAAGCTGACTGGACGGCCGGCGGCCTGTTTTGCGATCGCAGGCCCAGGCGCAACCAACCTGTTGACGGGGCTTTGGGACGCGCATGTGGATCGCGCGCCGGTGCTTGCGCTCACCGGTCAGGTGCCGACGCATCTCATCGGACGGGGTGCCTTCCAAGAGGTGGACCTGGCCGCGGCGTTTGGTGGGGTGGCGAAGTACACCGCGGTGGCGGCGAAGGACTCCAACTTCCCCGAGATTGCGAGCCTGGCCTGTAAGAATGCGATTGTAGGGCAGGGCGTCTCGCACATGGTGTTTCCCGACGACGTTCAGGTTGTCGAAGCGCCGGAAACCAAGGCGGGGTCGCCAGAGGGTCGCATGACGAGCCGAGAGATCACGCCCCCTCGGGATTCGCTCGACGACGCGGTGAAGCGCATTGCCGAAGCCAAGCGGCCCGTGATCGTCGTTGGGCACGGCGCCCGTTTCGTGATGGAACACGTCACCTCGCTCGCCGAACAGCTCAACGCCCCCGTGCTCACGACGTTCAAGGGCAAAGGGCTCATCGCCGATGACCATCCTCTCGGCTGTGGGGTGCTCGGACGCAGTGGGACGCCAGTGGCGAGCTGGTTCATGAACGAGGCCGATCTGCTGATCGTGTTTGGCGCCAGCTTCAGCAATCACACCGGCATCACGAGCTACAAGCCAATCGTCCAGGTCGACTACGATCCGATGATGCTCGGCCGGCTTCACTCGGTGACGGTCCCAGTCTGGGGCGAGATCGGCGTGACGGCGAGGCTCATGAAGGAGCGGCTCGGGTCTGCGGCGGGGGTCGACCAGCGGCCCGATGTTGCAACGCGCTGGGCGATTTGGAAGGAAGAAAAGCTCAGGCGGCTCAGCGAAACCGAGGGAGGAGGCGTGCATTCCGCGGCGATTTTCGCAGCACTCACGGCGACTGCGCCCGACGATGCCATCATTGCGGTCGACGTCGGGAACAACACCTATTCCTTCGGCCGCTATTTCGAATGCCGGCGGCAATCGGTCTTGATGAGCGGCTATTTGGGTTCGATCGGTTTCGGATACCCCGCCGCGATAGGCGCCTGGGCGGCAACCCAGGAGAGCGACCCGCGCTTCCACGGCCGTAAGGTCATCGCCGTGACGGGCGACGGCGGCTTCGGCCAGTACATGGCCGAGTATACGACGGCCGTGAAGTACGGAATGGACATCACCCACGTCCTTCTGAACAACGGCGAGCTCGGCAAGATCAGCAAGGAACAGCGGAGCGCCGACTACGACGTCTGGCAGACCACGCTCCACAATCCGAGCTTTGCGGAATACGCAGAGCTCTGCGGCGCATTGGGGCTTCGTGTGACGAAGGCCGAAGAGCTCGAGGGCGCGCTCACCGAGGCCTTGGCCCATGATGGACCGGCAACGGTCGAAATTCTGGCAGACACGTTGCTCATCTAAGCGATGAACATCGGCGCGTTCATCTTGATTGCCTGCTTCGTCTTTGGCTTCGGCCTAGTGTCGAGGCGATTGGCCGTCTCTCCGCTCACGCCGCCCCTCGTCTTCGTCGGATTGGGTATCGCGTTTGGGCCTTGGGGCCTCGGCTGGCTCCAATTCGACGTGGAACACGGCGCGATGCACGTGCTCGCCGAGCTCACCCTGATCCTCGTCCTCTTCGGCGACGCGGCGCGGATCGATCTTTCGGCCTTGCGTCAGGAGCTCGGTGTGCCCATTCGCCTCCTCGCGATCGGAATGCCGCTCACGATCTTGTTTGGC
>CAMYMX010000121.1 GCA_947259605.1 uncultured Polyangiaceae bacterium
TGGCGCGAGCGGTATCGGCCAATACCACGGCTATGATGGCTTCATTGAGTTCAGCAAGATGCGCCCCGTCTTCACCAACCCCTGGTTCTCTCTCCTGCACTGGTTCTACCCGCCTTACACGGGCAGGCAGGAGCGTATGATTGACATGACGATCAAGCTGAAGCCCTGACTCTAGTCTAGGCCGAGTCCAATTCATCTCAGCGGCGGCGCCGCATCAGTCGAGATTGACGGTGCCAGGCTTGGCGGCAGGGATAGGCTCCCCTGGGCGCGCCGCTTTCTCGGGCGAGGCTTCTGGAACCGCCGCAGGCGCCGGCTCGACGTACTCTCCAGCGTCGCCAGCGCCGAGCGCAAAAGCGATCGCCCCGCCGATCGCCATCAGTGCAGCGACCACTGCAATCATCAAGCTTCGCGATCGTTCGATTTTCCGAGGTATCGGGATGGTTTCTGCGAGAGTCTCGGCCTGCGCCGCGTCAAACTCCTCAACCGATGGGATAGAGACCACCGGTGCATGTGGCATCCGTGCGAGCTCCATCAGCTGATTCTTGCGTGCCTCGCCCTGTGGAAACAGCTCCGCCATCCAATCTGAGAGCTCTGCCGGACCGATGAGCTCGTCTTGCTTGCCCAGGAATTCTCGAAGCGCCCGTCCCATCGCCCGGGCGGTTTGCCAGCGTTCATTCGGATCTCGTGCGAGTGCTTTCAATGCGATTTCATCGAGCTCGTTCGGAACTTGTGGTCGAAATTTGGACGGCGGCGCGATCTCTTCATAGAGCAACGCGAACATCGTATCCGCTGTCGTATCACGTCTAAATAGCCGTTTGACCGCGAGCGCCTCCCACAAGGCGACGCCCAAAGCCCAGGTATCGATCCTTCGATCGATGGTACCGGCTTTCAGCTGCTCCGGGGCCATGTAGGCAATAGTCCCCTTCACATCCCCCAACGACGTCCCGTGCACACGCTGGCGCGCACTGGCCAATCCAAAATCGAGCAGCTGCACTGCTCCGTCGTACGTGACCAACAGGTTTTTGGGAGCGACGTCGCGGTGGACGACGTGGAGAAGATCGCCATTGGTGTCCTTGAGCTCGTGTGCGGCATGGAGGCCTTCACAAGCATCCGCGATGATGCGCGCCATTCGCAGCGGCAACAAAGGACTCCGACGCTGCTCTGGGATCTTGGCTACCCGTGTATAAACACTCGCTAAGGGCTCTCCGACGAGATACTCCATCGCAATGTAGTACTCACCATCGGCTTGGCCAAAGTCGAACACGCTGCACACGTTCGGATGCACTATGTGCGAAGCGATCTCGGCTTCGTTCAGAAACATCTCGATGCAGTCGGTTTCTTCTGCGAGGTGGGGATGGATCCGCTTCAGCGCGACCGGCCTTTCGAAGCCTGCCGTCCGATCGAGCCGAGCAAGGTAGACCGAGCCCATGCTCCCAGATGCGAGTTCAAATCGGAGCTCGTAGCGGCCGATCCGTTCCGGTGTCGCTCGCTCGGGCAAAATGGACACCGGCACCGAGTCTGGGGGACGCGACTCCAGCCCCTCTCCCGTCTCCGCTCCGTTGGCGCCCACGCTCACGATTCCCACACCCCACAATAGCGCAATTCAGCCGTTATATATGAATTTTTCGATCCACACTTCAATTTTGGCGAGCTTCTGGGTACTAGAGTGGATGTTTATGAGACTTCGAATCATTGGGCTTTCGGAATCGCCCGTCTCGAACGCGTCCAGAAGGGTCTCGTTCATCACGTTGGTTTACAGTGCAGAGTCCAACCCCAAGGCCGCTTGGTGGCAGCATCGAGCGCACCCGCCTGCAGCTCATTCACAACAGGATCAGCGGCGGCACCGGCGCGCAAGAGAATGATTGCGAAGCCATCATCTTGTAAGACTCGACCGACTCAGTGCTGATGGCGACTGCGACTGACGTAGCCCTCACGCGCTCCGACTGTCGCATGAGTCGGTGATACCTTGCGCTCGTGCTGGACTCCCTGAAAGCCAAGCGCCTCGTTCCACTGTTTGGAGCTCTCGCGATGGCGGTTGCGGTCTTCCTTGCTTTACAGGCACGCTACGGAGCCAACGCTCCATCGACGGTGATCTTCGTCGTCATGGATACGCTTCGGGCTGATCGCGCATCCTTGTGCGGGTATGCGCACCCGACCACACCCAAGCTCGAAGCGCTGGTCGAGCGTGGCGCGAGCTATGCGTGCAATTCCCACGCGCCGTCCACCTGGACGCTGCCGAGCCATGCCACGTTTTTCACTGGCCTCGGCCCCGAGGATCATCAGTCCGGGTCCGGAGGAAACACGAAGGGCATGACCTGGGGTAGCGTCACCCGGAGCTACCCTGAGATGCATGACCATCGGCTCGCCGATCGCTGAAAACTGATCCTTCAATACCTGGCCCTAGACCCGGACCGGCCGCTTTTTGCGTTCATCAACATCGCCGTGCGCTCGATCGAGCCCATGCCTCGCGCCCCGTTCCCGATGCGGAGCTCAGTGAAGAGCTCAGCGCACAGCTCAAAGCCCTTGGCTACTTATGCGATGACGATGAACCGCCGCCACCTTCCAACCCCCATTAGCGCCGAAACGGCCTCTGCTGACCTCGGACGTGATCACCACCGATCGATCGATGATCTCTTGGCGAAATCGCTCGCTCGACGCACTATGTAGCCGAGGTTGCGTGACTGCCGGAGTAGGCCAAAGCACTGATAGCCGAGGGTTCCTGCAGCGGCGCGTGGCCGCATTTGGCTTTGCGGTTGCGGTGATCCTCCTCCTGTCCTTGCTCAGTCGCGTCATTCTAGGCGTGGCGTTCGGGTATCTGAGGGGAGAGGTCGCGCATCCCTCGTTCTGGGCGCACGCGGCTGCCTGGGTTCCAGTCGCATGCGTCTGGCTGATCTGCCGCTCCCGCCCGCTCGAAACACGAACCATTCAAATCGTCGAAGGCGTCGGATTGGTACTCACGAGCGTGGGTCTCGTCGTGATGGGCGGCTATCTCCCAGCGGCTGCAGGTGCGGCGACCACGACGGCTTACGCGTTGTCTTTCGGACTCATCGCGCGCGCGATCTTCGTCCCCAGCACGGCGAGGCACACCGCCTGGCTTGGCTTGGCAATCGGGATCCCGCTCGTCGTCGCGGTCTACTTGAATTTCCTCACCGTCGATGTCGAAGTCTGGAACAGCCACGGGTTTTTTCGCAAAATCGAAGATACGAGCACCTTGGCGCGCAGTCAGTCGATTCAGATCGGATTCGCTTGGGGGCTCACGACCTTGCTCGCAGCCTGGGCGACGCGCGTGATCTACGGCCTTCGTAAAGACGCGCGTGATGCCAAAAAACTCGGCCAATATTTCATCGAAGAAAAGCTCGGCGAAGGAGGTATGGGTACGGTGTACCGAGCACAGCACGGGCTACTCAAGCGACCGACCGCGATCAAGCTCTTGAGCCCCGAGCTGAACGCCCCCGAAGACCTCGATCGGTTCCGACGTGAAGTGCAGATGACCGCGAAGCTCAAGCACCCGAACACGGTAACGATCTACGACTACGGACGAACCGCCGACGGCACATTCTACTATGCGATGGAGCTCCTCGATGGCGTCACGCTGGTGGAGATCGTACGAATCGAGGGCCCAATGCCGGAGTCGCGGGTGATTCACATCTTGGCGCAATGCGCCATGGCGCTGCACGAAGCGCATGCGATGGGTCTCGTTCACCGAGACATCAAGCCCAACAACATCATGCTGACTCAACAGGGTGGTGCGCACGACGTCACAAAAGTCCTGGACTTTGGCCTGGTGAAGAACGTCGACTCCAATGTCGACGCCACCAAGACCTGGACCGACGCGATCATCGGGACGCCTCGTTTCATGAGCCCCGAACAGATCCTCGATCCGCCGGCGGTCGACGCGCGATCGGACCTCTACTCCCTCGGAGCCGTGGGGTACTATTTGCTCAGCGGCTGTTTCGTGTTTGAAGGGACCAATGCCATCGAGATCTGCGCACAGCACCTGAGCGCGGCCCCAGAGCCCCCTTCATCGAGGGCGGAGCGCGTTATGAATCAGGATCTCGAACGCATCATCATGCAATGCCTAGAAAAAAAGCCGGCTGAGCGGCCCGCTTCCTGCGTCGAGATCGCCGAGCGTCTTCAAGCCTTGCCGATCGAACCATGGTCGCAGCCGCATGCTGCCGAATGGTGGGACACGATTGGCGAAGAAATCAAGCTGCACAGGGAGCTCGACTCGGAATTGGGCAACCTTGGAACCATTCAGGCGAAGCCGGCCTTCACGGATCGATGATGATCGAAGCGCCTTCCAACAGCCCTGAAGAGCTCGTAGCGGCGATGGCGGGCGGAGATTCGGGTCGAGCATTGGGCGCGTTCTATGCTCAGTATGCGAGCACGGTTCTTGCGCTGCTCACGAAGATGCTCGGCTCTCCTGCGGAGGCAGAGGAGCTCTTACAGGAAGTCTTCGTGGAGCTCTGGCGGCGCGCGCCTCAATTCGACAGCTCGCGAGGTAGCGTCATCGCATGGGTCGTGACGGTCGCCCGAAGTCGTGCCCTGGACACGCTTCGCGCGCGCAAACGCCGTCATGGCGATCGTCAGTTCCAGTACCAGGAAGGGGACGCGCTCATGACCGAACGAAAACGTCCCGATGTCATGGCCTCTTCGACGCGTTGGCACCAAGCCCTCAAGCAAGCCTTTCAGCGGCTCGACGCGGAGCAGCGGGCCGTGCTCGAGCTCTCGTATTTTCAGGGGATGTCGCACGGGCAAATCGCTGACACGCTCAAGCTTCCGGTCGGCACCGTGAAATCCAGAATCCTCGCAGGCATGCGCTCGCTGCGCACGATGCTCCCCATCATTCACCGGGCGATGAAGGCATGAACGAAGAGCAAGAACGAGCGGAGTTGCTGGCGGCTCTCCATGCGGCTGGAGCGGCTTCCGAGGAAGACGAGAGAGAGCTCGAAGCGCTCCTAGCGGCCGACCCGAGTCTCGTCGAAGTCGTCAAAGATTTTCAGGATTCGATTGCGGCGCTCGCTTCGAGCTTCGATCCGCTCGAAACGCCGTCGAAGACACTCGCGAACATTCAGCAACAGATCGCGAAAGAAAAGGGCGGCATTTTGCGCCGTCTGCGCGGTTGGTTCAGCAAGTCCTGATTCAACGAATTGTCTATCGAGTGGGGATCGTATCCAAATGAGAATTTTCGCCGGGATCGTGCTGGTCTTGCTGTCGCTGCTGTGCTGGGGAGGGCAAACGATCGTGTGGCTCATGCCGAAAACCGGAGTGAGGCTCGGCCTTTCGGAAGCGGAGGAAGACGTAGAGCCCGTCTACTGGGCCGACATCCGCGGCGAGGCGGCTTGGGATTTCTTCACGCTCTGGACCATGTTGGCGGCAGCGCTTCTGCTCATCCTCGACGAGCCAGCGTGGGCGTACTTCGGGCTCGTTGGGGGCGGAATGTACCTCTATTTCGCCGGTCGCGGGATCTTCACTCGCTCCGCCATGCGGCGCCGCGGGTTTCGGGTCGGTGCGGCCGCAAACCTCAAGCTGGGCTACACGTTTCTCGGGATTTGGGGTCTCACGGGCTTGGTCACAATCGCCGCGGCGGCGAGTGCATTGGTTCCCCGCTAACCGACGCGGTGCTCGACGGCGTGTCCTCGTCGCTAACGATCGTCAAGACAGTTTCGTTTTCTTGGCGCCACCATCCTCGTAAGATTCGTCCTTCTGGGTTGACGGTGGCGCGCAAAGGATGCCAGCCGGCTTCCAAAGCTTCGACATCGTCTATCTCCACTTCGACGCTACGCGTGTCCCGCCTTAGCCCCACCCTCAAAACCTTGAGTGCGCTTTCCTTGGCGCTCCAGGTCAAGGCGACCTGACGAGCTCGGTGAGCATCGGCCGTCGTTTCGACAGCCATGCGTTCTCGCTCGGTGAAGAAGTCGTTCACGAAGCGCGAGCTACGCGGCTCGACAGCCTCGAGGTCGCAGCCGACCGGCGTGCCCTCGGCAATCACGCACGCAGCCAGTCTGTCGCGATGGCTGAGCGAGATGCTTGAGTCGGCCCTTTCTCCGTCGATCCAAGCTTCCGGAGCGCCGTCCTCTGCCCCAATGATCTGAATTCGATTGAAGTCATCGATCCCGGCGAACGACGACACCGCGTTTTTCGCGACGAACCGTCCGAGTCTCCACTCAGCGCGCCTCTTCGGAAACCGGAGGCCCCGCAAGACTTTCCGCTCTTCGGTCCCGAGCCACTCGTCCCCTTCTGGCAACGCGGATTGAGAAAGGAGCAGCCAGCGTACCGTCATTCCTGAGACAGTTCGCGCTGAATCCCGCGCTCGATCGCATCTACGAGGTAAGGGCGCAGGGTGCTGGCCGGAATGATTCGGTGGACGGAGCCGACGTCGAGCGCACGATGCACACTGTGGACGCTGTCGAATTCCTCGGCCACCTCTCGCAGCTTTTCCGAATGGACGACCTTCTTCATTTTGCTGAGGCGATCCCTGAGCGCCACCCGCTCGACGCCGACCGCCCGATCGAGCTCTTGCTGCAGTGCCATCATTCGCTCATCTGAGAGGGTACGCTTGCGAACGGAACCTGCGAACACCACCGCCGCTGCAGGCGCGCCGCCGATCACCGACGCATAGGTATGTTCGAGTGCCGAGACTTCCAAAGACGGATTCAACTTGTTGGAAAACACGACGAATGCCCCTCCGTGATACCGGGAGATGACCAAGAACACCATCGGCCCTTTGAAGTTGACGACCGCACGGCCGATCTCGGCGCCGTACTCGAGCTGAAGCTGTCTCAAGGACTCCGGAGAGCCATCGAAGCCGGACAGGTTGGCCAGCACGACCACTGGCCGGTTGCTGCTTGCTGCGTTGATTGCCCGGGCGACCTTCTTCGAAGACATCGGGAACAAGGTTCCCGCCGTCCAAGTCGCGGGACCATCCGCCGGGACGAAGCCGAGCCGCGACAAGGGCTGTGATTCGAGTCCAATTAAACAGACCGGGAACCCGCCGATGTGCGCGTCCCACACGACGGCCGTTTCCGCGTCGCGCATCCCGTACCATCGTTCGAGCACGTCTTGATCCTGGTCGGTCGCGGAGCGCATGACCTTGCGAATGTCGAAGGGCCGTTTTCGGCCAGGATTGGTTTTCGGGTCGAAGACCTCCCCCACCGTCGCGAAAGTCGAAGCGCCGACATGGCCGTGCGGTGAATCGCAAACGTCTCGATCGATTGCATCCTTCGTCGCGGCGCGCCGCGGAAAGCGCTCTCCGGGCATCACGTAGCTGTGGTTGTAGTGACGAAGTAGAATGTGGCAGCCGTCCGCAAGGTCGCGCGCAGCGTATTGCGCCTGACCATTGGGTCCCATGATTCGATCGTATCCGCCGATCCCCGCGTTGTCTTCAGCTGATACGCCACCCGAGTAGTCGAGCGCCTGCTTGCCGGTCAGCACCATCGCGCTGCCCGGGCACATGATGAGAACGCCCTTGGTGTGCATGAGCATCGTCGCCTCGGCGTTCCAGTACGGCTGGGCGCCCACATTGATGCCGCAGACGAGAACGTTGACCTCCAAGCCTGCCTGCGTGAACTCGATCAGTCGGCGCAAGACCGCCGAGATCCAGTCCATGTTCTCGGTACCGCTTTCCATCGAGATCTTGGCGCCCGCCGACACCGCGTACCATTCCAACGGCACTTGCATCTGCTCGGCCAGGTCGAGGCCCGCGATGATGCGCCGGCACTCGGGTTCCGCCAGAGCGCCCATACCTCGACTCGGGTCCCCCAGGAGTGCAACGCGCGTCATCCCTTCGGGATACTTGTCGGTGAAGCTCGTCAGCAGGCCGACGATGATGTTGGCGCTGTTGTTTCCGGGTGGCCTCTCCACGGGGACGAGCTGATTGGCCTCGTCGAGGTCGAGCTCGCGAAACTCGCCCCGCGGGAAATCCGACTGGACGTCACTGTCCTCGCCGGGCGTGAGCATGGCGATGATCTCGTACGGGTGCATCAGACCCCGCTGGCTCAACCGGACTACGTTCTGCTCGTACGCGCTGCGGGGCCTCATCGGATAGGTCGGCAAATCGCGAAGGCGAATGCGGAGCCCGCTGCGGCCACGATTCGATACGTCGAGAAGCTTCTCCTCGAGTTTGCCGCTGGCTGGGTTCCGAATGATGCCCTGAACCACGATGCGCTCCAGTCCAAGCCCCGTCGTCTCCGGCGCCAGCTTGTGAATGATGCTGTTGATCTCATTTTGACTGAGGTCCAGTGGCGGCCAGAGAAACAGATGAACGCGGTTCCATTGAAACCGCTTGCCGGAGGGTCTCGTGCTCTGCTCACGTCGAATCGCAACGAGGCACTTGGAAAGAGTTCGCTCGA
>CAMYMX010000122.1 GCA_947259605.1 uncultured Polyangiaceae bacterium
TTGCTTTGCTTGTTGGTCTTTGCGTTGCGGGATGCAGCGACGAGCCAGGCCCGAGCGGTGGCACGGCCGGCGCCGGTGGAGCGGGCGGTGCTCTGGCACCACCGCAGTTCCCCGGCCTCTGGGAGGGACAGAGCCGCGGGGTCGATGTCTGTTTCCACATTGCGGACGACGGCTTGAAGCTGGAGGCAAGCCCCAACTGCAGCCTCTCGGGGGAGTCTGAGTACTCCTTTGACCTCGACGTCGAGCTCGTCGGGGTCGACCAAGACGGCCAGCCCTGCAGCTTCAGGCTTCGGTACGAGGACCCCGTCATCATCGACCAGGCCGGCAATTCGTTCCGAGCTTCCGAGATCAGAGCGCCGGGTAGCGATGCGGTGTACGCGTTCTCCGGCGAGATCGTCGGTGAGTCGGCCTCGGGGATCGCGCGTCGTGACGTCGGTGAATCGAATTGTCGAGTCGGCTGGGCGGCGTCGATCTCCAGGGAATGCGACGACGCGGCAGTTGACATCTGCCTCGATCTCCTCGACTGCTGCCGGGCGATTCTGATCAATCCCGTCTTCTTCCAGACCTGCAATTCCGTGGTGCTCGAGTGCGA
The DNA here is from genome assembly GCA_947259605.1 of uncultured Polyangiaceae bacterium. GTDB lineage: Bacteria > Myxococcota_A > Polyangia > Polyangiales > Houyiibacteriaceae > SG8-38. The sequence continues at coordinate 593 of CAMYMX010000122.1, forward strand.
TCCGGTTCGATGCCAAACCGTCCTCGACGGTTACCCGCAGTGTGAAGTTGAGCCTGAGCTCTAGGAACGTCCACTAGCCGCGTCGAAGCGAGCGCAGGGCCTTTTGGAAATCCTCCGGTGGCTCGGTTTCGAATCGCATCGCCTCTCCGGTGATCGGATGGGCAAACGAAAGGACCGCAGCGTGCAGCGCTTGGCGCCCCAGCTCGGTGGCGGCGCGGCGAAGCTCCGGGTCCCCAATCGATTTTCCATAGAGCGGATCTCCGAGGACCGGATGCCCGTGCTCGGCGAGATGCACCCGAATCTGGTGTGTGCGGCCAGTCTCGAGACGGCAACGAACCAATGTGCTTCCGTGCAAAAGCTCGATTGATTCTAGATCCGTGACCGCTCGGCGGCCTCGGTCGGAGCGCGAGGTGAACTTCTTTCGATTCGCCGGATGCCGTCCATGCAGGGTCTCGTAGCGGATCGACTGCGGCGGCCTTCCAACTGCGATGGCGAGATAGGCTCGCTCGAGACTGTGTTGCTGAAACATCTCGACCAGCCGCTCGTGTGCCCGGGGGGTTTTCGCGACGACCATCACCCCGCTGGTGTCCTTGTCGAGCCGGTGTACGATCCCAGGGCGCAGCGGGTCGAAGCCCCCCCGGACCTCGGCGTGATGCAGCAGCGCGTTGACGAGTGTGCCGTCGGGGTGGCCTGGCGCCGGGTGAACCACCAGGCCCGCTGGCTTGTCGAGAATGATGAGGTGGTCGTCCTCGAACAGCACGTGCAGAGGAATCGCCTGGGGCTCAGCGCTCATCGGCTCGGGGGGGGCAGGGTGAATCAGGATCTCTGCGCCATTCACAGCCTTCGTTTTGCGTGAAACTACCTCGCCGGACTGCTCCACCCTGCCTTGCTCGATCCAGCGCTGGAGCGCGCTTCGCGAAAATTCAGGGCAGCGGCGGGCAAGGACGCGATCGATGCGCTCCCCTGCGTCGTCCGCGGAGAGCGTGAGGACCGTCGGCGTCGGCGCCGATTCCGACATCGATTACTCGAGTCTCTTGATGAGCTGGTGGGCGTTGGTTTGCATGTCGATGTTGCGGAACACGCAGATGCCCAGCTCGGGATCGAGGCTGTTGCAGTGATCGGCGATCTTGGCGACCGACGCCTCGTCGTACCGCGATCGATGACCCGCCGGCCCTGGAAGCCGAAGGTAGACGACCTTCGACTCCGGGGGTGGGTCGTCGGTCAACGGGTCGTAAGCAGCGATGGCGGGACGGTCCCCGCAGGCGGCGGCGATGTCGCTGGGCTTCCATGCTTCCAAGTCGAAGACGATCGGGGGCATGTTCGATGGAAGAAAACCTAGAAACGCTCGAAGTGCGGCCCGGTTCGCCTTGCCATGCTTGAACGTTTCATCGGCGTGAAAAATCACCGCCTTGGCTTTGAGGTCGCTCGCAAGCGCGGCCACCTCCTCGCAGGTCGCCTTGTTCTCTTTGGTGCGTCGGAAACCGGATTCGCTCACCGAGCCTGGCGCGACCACCGTAAAGAGGAAGCCCTTAGGCGCCTCCCTAATCCAGCGTCGCACGGTGCCGGCGCCCGGGATGGCGATTTCGGTGTCCGAAATTTCCACCGCGTCAAACTCCTGCCAATATCGGCTGACCGGCACCGGGAAACCGGAACATGCGACGATAAACATTGCGCGAGAGTATACAAGCTTTAGGGCAGAAGGCCCGAGCTGACTCGGGAATTGGAGGGAATTCATCGAATCAGGAGTGACTCTGTTAGTATCGTCGACGTGTCTGATTTCGGCTTCGACGCCTATGCGCTCGACGACCTGGATACCTCCGGGCAGCCGCATCCGTTGGAGATCGCACGCGATCTGATCGCGACCGGTCGGCCGCGTGACGCGCTCGATCTGCTGAGCGCCCACCACGCTGAACTGGACCACGACCCGGAGTACCTGCTGCTTTGTTCCGCTGCCTGGTGGGCGGATGGCGACACGCTGCGTGCGCAGCAAGCGCTGCAGGGCGCGGCTCGGCTTGCTCCGGAGGACCCGCGGCCGTTGCAAGGGCTCGGGGAACTGCTGGCTGAGCGTGGCGAGCGCGACAAGGCCGAGCTCTTGTGGGCCAAAGCCCGCTTGCTCGAGGTCCAGGCGCGCTAGAGCGATGTGCCACGGGATGAGCTCGCGCCGGCTGCGGACGAAGACTTGATCGCGTTCGCGGAGCAACGGGAGCGAAAGATCCAGGGGGCGCTCACGCCTCGGCAGGTCTTATTTGCCTTGGTCGGCTTGTTGGTGCTCGGGCTGCTAATCGCGGGCATCGTGCTGGTGACGTCTCCACGTCGAGCGGCTTCGCCGCCACGTGGCTTCGCCCCTTCTTCAGTGGCCACCTTGGTCGAAGAACCCTCGGCATCGGAGCCGGCTGCGGAGCTAGAGGCGCCGCCGGCCGTCGTGGAGGTTGAAGAGCCCGAGGAGCCTGTTGCAGTCGAGGTCGTGGAGCCGCCGGCGGCGGTGCTTCCCGAGCTTGCGCCGCCCAAGGTGGCGGATTCCCCCAAGCCTCCGAAGGTTGAGGGCAAAGCGGCTGCGACGGTGACTCCGCGAAAGGCTACGCCCACCAGGCGCCGATCTGGCTCCACCCGGTCCTCGTCACCCGAGACCGCTACGCCGCCAATTTCTGAGCCTCCGAGCGATGCCGTCGTTCGGGAAGAGCTGACCTCGATGGATCCGCGTGAGCTCACGACCCGCGCCGACAAGCTCTACGCACAGGGCCACTCGGCGCTGGCGGCAAGCTACTACCGTCGCGCACTCGAGATCGATCCGGACTACGCGCCTGCTCTGGTCGGCATGGGTCAGGGTATCTTGCGCGCCAAGAAGTACTCCGACGCGATGAAGAACGCGACCCGCGCGCTGCAGCTCGCCCGAGGCGTTGACGCACGACCCGGGCTCGAAGCCGCCGCGATCTATCAAATGGCTCGCGTCCACTACGAGCGGGGTGAGCGGGATGCGGCCCGGCGTTTGTTCCGGCAGTCGATTTCCCTACCGAGCGCACCGCCGGAAGCCTGGTTCTATCTGGGCGAAGCGCTTTCGAGCGACAACAGCCCTGCCGCCCGGCACGCTTACGAGAAGTATCTGGAGCTCGTGCCGAGGGGTTCCTTGTCAGATCGGGCCCGCCGAGCAATTCAGTAGTATGCTCCGCCGATGGCGAAGAAACAGCACGACCGGCGCCAGGCGCGCAAAGAGCGAGCCAAAGAGGCCAAAGAAGCAAGACGTGAGGCCCAAGAGCGCGCCCAGCAACGTCGTCGTTTGCAGATACGCATATCCGCAGCCGTCGCAGTCCTGACCCTGGCGATTGCCGCGATCTGCTACTGGGTGCTCGATAACCGACAGCTAATGGGCATCACGCTCCTCATTGGCGGCGTGCTGTTCCTGGTGCTTGCGCTCAGCACCTTGGCCTCGGGTGTGCGGCCACGTGACCGAACGCGTGCGGGATCCATCGACTATGGCAACCGAGACTGAGGGGAGAATCGTGGACGACGCCCAATCGAAGCGTTGGGAAGCCGTCGAAGAAGGGATGGAGCTCTTGCACGCCGGTGAAGCAGACCGGGCGATCGCCGAGCTGCTGCAGGTGGCGCACGATGACCCGCAAAACGAATACGCGTTTCACTTCTTGGGTCATGCCTATTTCGAGAAGGAAGCCTACCCGGAGGCGCTCAAGAGCTACGTCGAAGCCTTGAAGCTGGCACCGGGCTACCTTGGTGCGATGCTGGGCGCTGGGCAGACGCTTCGGATGATGGGCGAATACGACCGCGCGATTCGCATGGGTCAACGCGTACTCCAAAGCCAGCAGGACGACGGCGACGGCTTGTTTCTCGTTGGCGCGGCGCACTTCCAAAAAGGTGAAAATCAGGCTGCGAAACGCTATCTCGAACGTTTCCTCGAAACGAGCCCGGAGTTGGAAGTCGCCCTCGAAGTAGAGGGCATGCTGCAGGTCATTCGCGGCGAGGTCTTGCCTTTTCCAGGCGCCGAGGACACGTTAGAGAACTAAGAGGAGCCTGCCATGAAAGCGGATCCCGCCAAGAAGCTGGCAGCGGAGTTGCCGTCAGATGACCACAAAGAGCGCTTGCGCGAACGAGCGGCGCAGTGGCGCGATCAGGATGTGCAGCCCGCGGTTGCACGCCAGGCGCTCCGCAAGGAGCGCTTCGTCACGCACAGCGACTTGGAGGTGCCCGACCTTCTGACGCCAGCCGATTTCGACGACGGCTATGACCGTGACCTCGGCTTTCCCGGTCAGTTTCCGTACACGCGCGGGGTTCAGCCCACGATGTACCGGGGGCGCCTCTGGACGATGCGGATGTTCGCGGGGTTTGGAACGCCGAGGCAGACCAACGAGCGTTTTCGCTATCTGCTCAATCAGGGGCAGACCGGGCTGTCGACCGCCTTCGATTTCCCGACCCTGATGGGATACGACAGTGACTCGCCGCGTTCTCTGGGCGAGGTCGGCATGGTTGGGGTGGCGGTCGACACCCTTCGCGACATGGAGATCCTCTTCGACGAGATCCCGCTCGACCAGGTCACCACCTCGATGACGATCAACGGTCCCGCTGCGGTGCTGCTCGGCTTCTACGTCGCCCTGGCCGACAAGCGTGGGATTCCGCGCGACAAAATCGGCGGCACGGTCCAAAACGATTGCCTGAAGGAGTTCATCGCGCAGCACGCCTGGGTCGTTCCTCCCCGTCCGGCAATGCGCATCGTCACCGACTCGATCGAGTTTTGCGCGAAAGAGGTTCCACGCTGGAACAGCGTCAGCATCAGCGGCTATCACATTCGCGAAGCCGGCTCGACTGCGGCGCAAGAGCTCGCATTCACGATTGCCGACGGTTTGGAGTACGTGAAATGGGCCGTCGAGCGAGGCCTTGACGTCGACGAATTCGCACCGCGCCTCTCGTTCTTCTTCGACGTCCACAACGACTTCTTCGAAGAGATTGGGAAGTTTCGTGCCGCCCGCCGGATGTGGGCTCGATTGATGAAAGAGCGGTTCAATCCCAAGAACCCGAGGTCCTTGATGCTGAGGACACATGCCCAGACCGCGGGCGTATCGCTCACCGCCCAGCAACCCTACAACAACGTTGCCCGGGTGGCCCTTCAAGCGCTCGCCGCGGTGCTCGGAGGGACCCAGTCACTTCACACCAACAGCCTCGACGAGACCTACGCGCTCCCGACCGAAGAAGCCGTCACCGTAGCGCTCCGCACGCAGCAGATCATCGCCGAAGAGTCGGGTGTGACCAATACAATCGACCCTTTGGCCGGGAGCTATTTCGTCGAATGGATGACCAACCGCCTCGAAGAAGAGGCGTTGCATTACATCCGCAAGATCGACGAGCTGGGCGGCATGGTCGAGGCGGTCGAGCAGGGCTACCCGCAGCGCGAGATCGGCGCGTCGGCCTATCGCTTGCAGCAGCAAGTCGAACGTGGCGAAAAGACGGTCGTTGGCGTCAACCGATACGAACAGGACGAGCAGCCCGACATCCCAACCCTTCGCGTCGATGAATCGATTCAAAAGGAGCAGGTCGAGGCCCTGGCGAAGGTCAAGGCTGAGCGTGACGACGCGGCGGTGTCAAAGGCATTGACCGCGATTGCAGACGACTGCCGCATGGACCGCAACGTGATGCCTGGCATCATCGAAGCCGCCAAGGCGTACTGCACGGAGCAAGAGGTCTGCGACGTGTTTCGGGAGGTGTTCGGCCAGCATCAGGACCGGCCGGAGTTTTAGGCAGTATCGGCGGCAGTGCCAGTGCCCGGCGATGAATAGGCTGGTTCTACGACCCGGTCATCCGCAACCACATGGCGACCAGCATGGCGGCGACCAGCAGTGCTAGGACCACGGTGCCGACGATGTCTTCCACACGCTTTCGCCGCGACGGATCGTCTAGTGAGCCCGAGATGGTGGGCCCATGTGTCGCGGCCTCTGCGGGCAGCGGCGCGGGTGGCGGGATCGGCCGGCGAAGGCTCGGGTCGGGAAGCGCGGGAGCTGGGTTGATCACTTGGTTCCACTGCTCTTGGCGTGGCCGCGGCCTCGGGACAACGTGACTGGGTTCCACGCCGGGAGCGCCACGATGATCGGCGCCGGGGTTTCGGAGCACGCGCACCACTTTGGTCGTCTTGTCTTTGCGCTTCTTCCGGAAATGACTCGGTCGGCGTCTTGTCTTTCCGGGGAGCTCCGGTTTGTCGTCGGGGTGCGGCACGGGTCTTTGTCTCTCCACCGCCCCCATCGGCTTTCTTTTTCTAGTATACCGCTCAATTGTTCAGTGTCAGCGCGGAGCTCGACTTTTCGAGACTTTGCTTACAATTCGACGCATGGAGTGGACCGATGCAGCAGAGTTGATCGACGGCGACCTCGAGGGCCGCGTGGTGTTCACCTGCGAGCACGCCTCCGCGGCGCTTCCCGAGCCTTGGACCTGGCCACAAGAAGACCGCTGGCTCGTCGACACGCACTGGGCGATCGACATCGGCGCGGCTGACTTCACGCGACGGGTCGCCGCCCTCATGAAGGCGCCAGCCGTGCTCTCGTGTTTTTCCCGGCTTTTGATCGATCCGAACCGCCCGCTCGACTCCGATACCTTGTTCCGGGAAAACGCCGACGGCAGGACGGTTCACCTGAACGAAGCGCTCCTCGACGCAGAACGAATCCGCCGAATCGAGCACCTCTACGAGCCCTATCATGCCGCGGTCAGCTCGATCATCGAGCGCAGCGCGTGTGACACGGTGTTCTCCATCCACACCTTCACCGACGACTACGAAGGCGAGAAGCGGCGCTTGGAGATTGGGGTCCTGTTCGACGAGGACGAGGAGCCGGCCTACAGGCTCGTCCGGCATCTCGCGGAGGCCGGTTTCCGCGTGGCGCCGAACGAACCGTGGTCCGGCAAAATCGGACTCGCCTACTCGCCTGTACGCCATGCCCGGGAATTCGGCCGTTGCGCGCTCGAAATCGAGGCGCGCCAAGACCTGATCGTCGACGACACATTTGCCGGGCGGCTTGCGGAAGCGCTCGCGAGCTTCTTCTCCTAAGCTTGCGCTCATGCGTCGACTTCGCTCCGAGCAGACCGGGCTCTCTTACCTCTCTTCTGGGGCGGAGGATGCCCCTTTGGTGCTGTGCCTGCATGGCTTTCCCGACATTCCGCGAACCTGGGCGCCGTTGACCGAGCGTCTTATGGGCGCCGGCTATCGCGTGCTTAGCCCCTGGTTGCCAGGCTACGCCCCTTCGTCGCTCCAGGGGCCCTTCGACCTCGCTACGCTGGCACGGACGATCCTCAGCTTCGTCGACGAGCTCTCGCCTTCGGAGCCGATTCGAATTGTCGGTCATGATTGGGGAGCGTTCATCATCCAATGCGCAATGTCGCTCCAGCCAGAGCGTTTTCGCGCCGCGGCCATGCTCGCGGGCCCTCATATTTTGGCGATCGAAGCAAACATCGAGCGGCATCCGCGCCAGCTCGCCCGAAGTGCGTATATGGGTTTCTTTCAACTGCCGGTGGTTTCCGATCGCATCGTGCGGCGCCGCAACTTCCGTTTCATCGAGCGCCTCTGGGCAGCTTGGTCACCGGGATACGATCCAGGGAGCGACTATATCGAGGAGCTCAAGGTCTGCCTACGTTCGAGCATGCCCGCTCCGATTCGATACTATCGGGCGCTGCTCTCGCCGAAGGTCGTTCTCGATGTTCGCCGGATGGTCGGG
>CAMYMX010000123.1 GCA_947259605.1 uncultured Polyangiaceae bacterium
GCCCCAACCGTCGCGGTGGTCGTTGCTCTGAGCGCCGAGCGCATTGTCGGCGTCCATCAAAGAACGGTGCACCTGGCTCTGAATCACGCTGCGAAACCCGAATAACCGACACATGGCTCTCACATTTTGACACGAACCGTGCTGCGATGCCCCCTCCGCTGTTCAGAACCCAGGCCTGGTGTTACGGTGCGCGCCCGTGAAGCGATTTAGGCGTCTTTTCATCGCGAACCGAGGCGAGGTTGCAGCTCGCATTGCAAGGACGTGCGACCGGCTCGGCGTTACGCCGGTCTTTGGCCTCTCCGAAGCCGACCGTGATGCACCGTACCTGCGCGGCCGTGAGTCGGTTCTGCTCGGACCGGCGAGGTCGAGCGAGAGCTACCTCGCGAGAGAGCGCATCGTCCAAGCTGCCGTTCAGACCCGGTGCAGCGCGCTTCACCCAGGCTGGGGATTCCTCGCCGAGGATCCACTGTTCGCGTCCCTGTGCGAAGCGCACGGCGTGACCTTCATCGGCCCGCCGGCCGCGGTGATGCAAAAGCTCGGTCGCAAGACGCCCGCCAAGGCCGCGATGGCGGACGCGGGGTTGAAACTGATTCCCGGCAGCGACGGCGTGTTGCACGGCGTCGAGCAGGCTCGCGAGGTCGCCAATGCCATTGGATTCCCCGTCTTGCTGAAGGCCGAGAGCGGGGGAGGCGGTCGAGGCATGCGCATCGTCCGCAAAGCGAGCGAAATGAAAGCCGCCTATGACTCGGCTCAGTCGGAGTCCGTTGCTTGTTTCGCCGATGGCAGGCTCTACCTCGAAAAGCTGATCGAAGGCGGGCGCCACATCGAGATCCAACTGCTTGCCGACAAGTACGAAAAGGTCGTGCACCTCGGGGAGCGGGACTGCTCCGTGCAACGCAAGCACCAGAAGCTCATCGAGGAGTCACCGGCCACGGTTTTGACCGATTCCGAGCGCGAGCAGACGCTGGCAGCCGCGGTGCGCGCCACCTCTGCGATCGGGTACGTCGGTGCAGGCACGATGGAGTTTCTTCTCGACGAGGCGGGTGAGCTTCGGTTCATGGAAATGAATGCGCGCCTTCAAGTGGAGCATCCGGTCTCGGAGATGCGAACGGGGGTCGATCTCGTCGAGGCGCAGATTCGGATCGCCGGCGGCGAGCCGCTCTGGTTCTCGCAGGAAGACATCCGCCTCCGTGGCCATGCAATCGAGTGTCGAATCAACGCGGAGGATCCCGCAAGCGGATTTGCTCCAAGCCCCGGCGTCATCGAACGATGGGAGCTTGCCCTCAGCGGTGATGAGCACGTGCGAGTCGATACTCATGTCGAGACCGGCTACGAGGTTCCACCCCACTACGATAGTTTGATTTGCAAGGTGATCGCATGGGGCGAAGACCGCGATGCGGCCTGCGATCGACTTACCGAGGCGCTGCAAAGCCTTCGCTGCGACGGGATCTCGACCACGATCCCAATGCATCTTGCGGTCCTGAGCTCAAAAGAGTTTCGGGAGAATCGGTACGACACGCGCGCCGTGCCAGGTTGGGAGAGCTGATGGCACGGGTTCCGGTAGTTCCGATTGGTAAGCCACGTGAGGCGATCGTCGATGAGGCGACCTACGGGCGCGAACAGGCGGGCCATCAGCCGCTAGAGGCGCGTCTCGAAGAGCGTCGCACCGAAGTCCAGGCAGGCTGGGGGGACAAGTACGTCGCTCGGGTCCACGAAAAGGACAAGCTCACCACGCGCGAGCGGCTCGAACGATTGAAGGACAGCGGCTCCGCGATCTTCGAGGTCGGCACGTTCGTCAACTACGGCGTCGACTTCGACGGTCTTCGATCCCCGGCGGCCGGAGTCGTGACCGCATTCATCCAGGTCGAAGGCCGTTGGTGCGTCGTCATCGCCAACGACAACACCGTGGCGTCCGGCGCATGGTGGCCAAAGACCCCGGAGAAGATCCAACGCGCTCAAGAGATGGCCCGCCGGCTTCGTTTGCCGGCGCTGTACCTCGTCGACTGCAGCGGGCTGTACTTGCCGGAGCAACGTCGGAGCTTCGCTGGCGCGACGGGCGCCGGCCATATTTTCAAAATGAACAGCCTTCTTTCGGCAGAAGGCGTGCCACAGATTGCGGGCGTGTTCGGAGACTGCATCGCCGGCGGCGGGTACATGCCAATCATCAGCGATCGCGTGTACATGACCGAGCAAGCGTACATGGTCATCGCCGGTGCCGCTCTAATCAAGGGTGCAAAGAGCCAACACATCACCTCGCTCGACATCGGCGGCCCCGAAGTGCACGTGCACCAGTCCGGCTGCGCCGACGAACGCGTTCCGGACGACGTCACTCTGATCGGCTGTCTGCGCCGGGAAGTTGCACGCCTTCCCAGCTCGGGCGCTGCGTTCTATCGAGGCGGCGTGGAATCGATGGAGCCGGCCTATTCACCGGCAGAGCTCACTGGCTTGGTGCCAGTCGACCAACGTCAGGCCTACGACGCGACCGAGATCCTCGCGCGCCTCTGCGATCAGAGCCTCTTTTGGGAGGTGTTGCCCTCGGTTGGTCGTGAAATGATCTGCGGCGTCGCTCGTGTCGGCGGCTTGTATGCGGGTTTCGTCCTCAACCGGCAGGGATTGATCGACGATCCGGAGGCTACCGACGAACAGCGCCCTGCGGGTATTCTCTATCGGCAAGGTATCGCCAAGATCAGCGCGTTCAGCAGGGCGTGCGACAGCGACGGCATTCCGCTTATCTGGCTGCAGGACATCAGCGGCTTCGACATCGGCGCCGAGGCCGAGCGCCACGGGCTTCTCGCCTACGGCTCCAACCTCATCTACACCAACAGCACCAACGAGACGCCGATGTTCACGGTGCTCCTGCGAAAAGCATCCGGCGCTGGCTACTATGCGATGGCGGGCCTTCCCTACGACCCCGTCGTGCAGCTTTCGACCCCCATTTCGCGGCTCAGTGTCATGGAGGGTCGCACACTCGCGATCGCTTCGTACAACAGCAAGCTCGATGACGACTTCGAGATCGTCACGACCGACCCGAAGGAGCGCGAACAGATCGAAAAACGCATGGCGGAGGTCGAAGCTCGAATCGAAGCGGATATGGATCCCTATGTAGCCGCCAGGCAGATGGACACCGATGAGATCGTGCGTCTCGATGAGCTCCGCGATTGGCTCAAGGTCTTGGTGGAGATGAGTTATCAGGGCGTCGGTTACCGCCGAGTCAAGAACCCACGAATTTGGAGCCTGCACGACCTCGACGTGTTGATGAACGGAGGACGTGCATGAGCGAGGGCGGTCATGTTCTGCGTGCCCGGGCGATGGACCGGACGGGTAGCGAGCTCTTGTCGCCTAGCGTTGGTGAGTTCATGCCGACGGTCAACGAGGGTGAGCTCCTGGCTTCGGGGCAATCGATTGGGACGATCGACGTGCTTGGTGTGCGGCGCGAGCTCATCGTTCCGGCAGGCGTCGAGGGGCGAGTTTCCGAGCGCATTGGGGGCGGCCAGGTGCGCGTCCCCGTTGAGTATGGCGAGGCCTTGCTCTCGATCTCGACGACCTCGATGGCAAGCCTGAGCGAAGCGGACTCGCCAGAGACTGCTGATCCGGATGGCGCCCTTGCATTCACCGCGCCGATGAGTGGCCGCTTTTACGGCCGACCGTCTCCTTCCGAGCCGCCGTTCGTATCGGCAGGAGACATCGTGCAGCGGGGCCAGACCGTGGGGCTGCTCGAGGTGATGAAGACGTTCAACCGTCTGGTGTACCAGGGTGACGCCCTTCCGGATGCAGCGAAGGTCGAGAAGGTCGTGCCGAACGAGGGCGACGACGTGGTGCGAGGCGACATCATCCTGGCGCTGCGATCTTTGGCTGAGAGTTGAAGTGATCTCCGGGATTTGCATGGGTAGAGAGTGTCCCCTGCTGCTAAGGTAGGCGGATGGTGAAGGCCCAGCTCGGTGATCGGGCACTGTTTCCCCACCTCGAAGGGGTCGCGTACCTCGCCCATGCTGCGATTTCGCCTCTCTCGGCGCCGGTCTGCGAACGCATTCGAGAAGTAACCGAGGACTACGCCTGCGGCGGGATGGCGGGCTTCGTACGCTGGGCGCCGCGGCTCGCGAAGGTCCGGCACGATCTCGCATCGCTCATCTCGGCAAGTCCGACTGAAATTGCGATCGTGGCGAACACCACGCAGGGCGTCATCGACGTCGCGTTCGGGCTGCCCTGGCGCAAGGGCGATCGCGTCGTCCTCTTCGACGGCGAGTTTCCAGCCAACGTGACGCCCTGGCAACAGGCCGCCGAGGAGTTCGGCCTGGAGCTTCGTTGGCTGCCGCTCGAGGGCTTTCAGCGCTCGGTCGATGAAGGTCTCGTCGCACTCGACCGGGTCCTGCAGCGGGGCGTTCGACTCGTTGCCGTGAGTGCGGTCCAATACAAGACGGGCCTTCGAATGCCCCTCGCCGAGATGGCCGCGCTTTGCCACAAGTACAACGCTGAGATCTTCGTTGACGCAATTCAGGCGCTCGGGGCAACTCCAGTCGACGTGTCCTGGGGCATCGACTACCTCAGCTCGGGCAGCCACAAGCACCTGATGGGGGCCGAGGGAACAGGCTTCTTGTACGTGGCCGAACGCTGCGCAGCCGCGATGAAACCGAGGCTCGCAGGTTGGCTGGGTCATGAGGATCCCGTTGCCTTCTTGGTCAGCGACGAGCCGAAGCTGCGCTACGACAATCCGCTCAAGCGAGGCGCACCCGCGCTCGAAACCGGCACCAGCAACGTCATCGGGCTTGCTGCGCTCGGCGCATCGCTCGAGCTGCTCGGCCAGCTGGGCATACCGGCCATCCACCAACACGTCGATGCTTACCTCGAAGCGCTCCAGTCGGGTCTCGTTGGGAGAGGATTTCAAAGTTATCGGGCCACGGCGCCCGCGCTTCGCTCCACGCTGCTCGGCATGACGGTGCCGGCTGACGTCCGCCTGTCCAAGCTCGCCGCAGCCCTTCGCGATCGTGGCGTCATCGTCAACACACCGGACGGCCTGATGCGCTTCGCGCCGCACTGGCCAAACGCTCATGATGAAGTCCCCCGCGTCCTCGACGCCGTAGACCAGGCGCTGGCCGAGCTTCGCGCTTGAGCCTAGGCTCGAACGATGGCTCGCCAAGGCGATCGTAGTTTCTGGATTTTCAACGCCCTCGTTTCAAGCACGGCGGTTGGATTCCTCGGCTGGCTGTTGCTCGTTCGAGAGGGCGGCGGCGTCAACGCAGATCTGAGCTTCATGCCGGGCGTCAATGCTGCGCTCAACGCGACCTCGGCGACCCTGCTCGTTGCCGGGCTCCTCGCGATTCGAAACGGCCGACGCGAAGTTCACAAACGCCTGATGGTCTCCGCGTTTGCCGCCTCCGCGGTCTTTTTGGTGGGCTACGTTCTGTACCACTACGCCCACGGCGACACGCCCTACCAGGGCCAGGGCACGATTCGGATCGTCTATTTTTCCGTACTGATAAGCCACGTGCTTTTGTCAATCGTGATGCTACCGATGATCCTGACGACATTCTTCTTGGCGGCGCGAGAGCGCTTCGCAGCACACAAGCGGCTGGCAAGGTGGACCCTGCCCATCTGGCTCTACGTCTCGGTCACAGGCGTCCTGATCTACTTCATGCTTCGCTGACACTGGCACTGGCGCTGAACTTGCTCAACACTCCCGCAGCAGGAGGGCCTCGATGGGAATCATTTCGTGGATCGTGTTTGGATTGCTTGCCGGCATTCTCGCCAAGTTCGTCATGCCAGGTGAAGACGGTGGGGGCTTCATCCGGACGACCGGCCTCGGCGTCGCAGGCGCATTGGTTGGTGGCTTCATCGGCACGCAACTCGGTTTTGGCGACGTGACGGGCTTCAACGTCCGGAGCTTTGCCATCGCGATTGCAGGCTCGGTCGCACTCTTGTGGATCTACCGACGAGTCAAGAAAGGCTAGGTGCGTTTCAAGCGCTGTACCGCCATCAACCCCTCGACGATCATCCACAGAAGCAACACGAGCAGAAGTGACGCCAATGCGGCGAGTGGGGCGTTGCCTTCGGCGAGGAACTGCTGGAGCTTCGTGATTAGCGCGAGGCCCGCCACCGGCATGACCAGGAGCATTGGAATGACCAGCGGCCAAACCGGTCGCTTCCGCGCGAAGAAGTAGAGGGAGAGCGTCATCAGCGTGAGAGCCGCGAGCAATTGGTTGCTTGCGCCGAAGATGGGCCAGAGCACCCATCCGACCGCCTTCGCCTGGCCCGTCGCGGGGTCTGGGGTTTCGGCGAGCGCGAGGTACATCGCCGGAACGACCGCGATGAGGGTCGCGATGTAGGGATTGGTCAGCGGCTTGATTCGGAGCGCCTCGCCGAGCTCGCCGAGGATGAAACGTTGGATGCGCGTCGCGGTGTCGAGCGAGGTCGCTGCAAACGCGATCACCAAAACGGCCATCAGGGTGCGTGCCAGCTCCGGGGACAAACCCACCGCTTCGAGAAACGCACCCCCACCGAGTACGAAGGCAGCCGCCTTGTTGCCACCGGCATGTGCCCAGCTGTCGTAGTAGACCGCCCAGCTCAGGTCATCGACGACGCCTTGGCCGGGGAGGGCGCAGGCACCGACCAGTCCAATACCGGCCACCGCTGCGAGAGTGGAGGCCAGGGCCAGCGAGCCTTCGCCGAGCATGGCGCCGTAGCCGATCACGCGAGAGTCCGGCAGGCGGTCGAGCTGCTTCGAAGTCGTCCCGGACGAAACCAGGCCATGGAACCCGCTAATCGCGCCACAGGCGATGGTCACGAACAGGATCGGGAAGATCGACGGCGCGCCGGCCTCTGCCGTTCGGTACATGGGCGCGTCGAAGCTCGGATGCGCGATCAAGACGCCGAGGAACAACAGGCCAAGGCCGACGAAGAGTTGGTGACTGTTGATGTAATCTCGAGGTTGCAGAAGCAGCCAGACCGGCAAGAGGCTCGCAATCGCCGAATAGACCAGCAGAAAAAAGATCCAGCCGGTGGTGACCGCGTGCTTGTCGAAGCCCATCGCGACGAAGTCGACAGGCACTTCAGTTCCGACCCAGACGAAGAAGTAGAGCACTCCAAGAGCGATCAAGGACGGCCAGAGGATCCGCACCTGCCGCTTGTAGACCAGCCAGCCGATCACGACGGCAACCACGATTTGAATGTTGATTGGGATGACGCTCGTGGGCTGGCTGACGAAGAGCCCCGCGATCGCCATCGAAAAAACAGCGAGAACGAGCCAAATCAGCACCAGGACGAAGCACATGAACAGAATGCGGGCCCGGTTGCTGATCGTTTTCGCGGTGATCTCCGCAATGGAGTGGCCCTTTTCCCGCACGCTGGCGACCAAAGCGCCGAAGTCGTGTGCGGCGCCCATGAAGATGGTACCCAAGACGACCCAGGCGAGCGCCGGACCCCAGCCCCAGTACGCTGCTACACAAGGGCCGATGATCGGCGCCGCTCCTGCAATCGAGGTAAAGTGGTGGCCGAAGAGCACTGCGCGTTGCGTGGGCACGAAATCGACGCCGTCGTTGAGCTCGTGCGCGGGTGTGACCAGATCCTCTTGGTCTTCGAAGATGCGCTCACCCAGAAATCGCGCGTAGAATCGATACGCGATCACGAATGCACTCAGGATCAGAGCTGCGGCCAAGGCTGCCATTTGTCGCGTTGGTGGGCTTCTTTCGCGTTTTGGTCAAGTACAATCCCGCTTTCCTTTGGGACGAAAAACGCTAAGGTCCCGCCATGAGTGGGACCTTTCGACCTCACGGCGTGTGGACCGCCCTGACGACTCCGTTTACGGCGGACAAGCAGGTCGACTACGACTCGTTGCGTCGGCTCATCGAATTCCAGATTCAAGAGGGCGTCGACGGCGTTCTTCCATGCGGCACGACCGGCGAGTCGCCGACCCTTTCCTGGCAGGAGCACGATGCCGTCGTCGAGGCAGCGGCGCGGGCCGTCGAAGGACGTGCGGGTGTTTTGGCGGGCACGGGTAGCAACAACACGGACGAAGCGATTCGCGCATCGACCCAGGCGAAGGAAGCCGGTGCCTCCGCCGTGCTGCTCGTCGATTGCTACTACAACGGCCCTTCGAGCCTCGAGCTGCGCACCGAGTACTACGAGCCGATCCTGGAACGCGTTTCCGACATTCCAGTTGTCCCTTACATCATTCCAGGGCGCAGCGGCTGTGCGCTTTCCGCCGCCGACCTCGCGATCCTGCACCTCAACGACCCGCAGCGGGTGCCCGCGGTCAAGCAGGCGACCGGCGACGTCGATCG
>CAMYMX010000124.1 GCA_947259605.1 uncultured Polyangiaceae bacterium
GAGTGTCCGTCGGCTCCCGTCTTGCGCTGGATCGAGCGCGGCGTCGACCAAGGCTTCCCGGGTGACCGCCGAACCTTTCCTTCTCGCGAGGAGCGCGAGAATCTCGAACTCCACGGGCGTCAGCGAAAGGCTTCCCGCCGCGTTGCTGACTTCGCGGCGTTCGAGGTCGACTTGAATGGCTCCAACCACCAGCCGTTCAGTGCCTACGAGATTTGGGCGGCGCAGACAGGCTTGGATGCGCGCGACGAGCTCTTCGGGGAAAAACGGCTTGGTTACGTAGTCGTCGGCGCCGAGCTTGAGCCCACGAATCTTGTCCGCCGTGTCGTCTCGCGCACTCAAGATCAGAACCGGAACTTCGGACTTCATCCGGTAGCGCTTGAGCAAGTCCATCCCGTAGGTGCCGGGCAACATCAGGTCGAGGACGATGACGCGGTAGTCGTCGGGGTCGAGGTCTCGCGCCGCGTCGCCGTCCTGTACCCATTGGGGGTCGAACCCTGCTTGCGAAAGAGTTTGTACCACTTGCTGGCCAAGGGCGACGTCATCTTCCACGAGCAGGATTCGATTGGACACCGAGCTCTCCAGTTAGTTCCGGTCTTGAGAATGATGACGCTCGAAGCGCTCTTCCATTCGCTCGACCTTGTGCTCTCGCTTCAGCAATCGAAGACCCTCGCGCTGCTCACAGCTGAGGTTCGCATAGATTTGGTCCTCGGTCGCGAAACGAAGATCTTTCATGGCGGTGAACTTCTCTTTGCCGCGCGGCATGTCCCGGATCTCCTGACGCTGCGCCTGGGCCCCCTCCATGATGGCGCGGATGCTCGCCTCCTGCGCGTCGTTCAGGTCGAGCCGTTGGGTCATTTCCGTCAGATGCTGTTCCATCTTTTCAGGTGACCAGGGCCCTCGTTCGCCGTGGGGGCCTCCATGAGGACCTCCGTGCGCGAACGCAACGCCTCCGACGGTCAGCGCGATTGCTGTGACGCCACCCAGCAGGGCAGCGACGAATGTTGCTTTGTTGATGAACTTCATGAGTTTCCCTTTCTTGGAGGTTCCGCCTCCTCATGAAGTAAAGGACTCGAACCTTACGCGAGTCTTAACGCGGGCGGATTTTCTGCTTTTCCGCTAGTTTTGGCCGGTGGCTCGCTCTTTTCTCGTTCTCGACATCGAAACCGTTCCCGATCCGGACCTCGTCTGGGATGCGGCGGTCGACGGCTTTCCCCCTGCGCCCTTCCATCAGGTGGTTGCGCTCGGGGTCCTGTGGCTCGACGGGAACTACGAGCTCCAGAAGCTCGGTGCGTTTGGTGGCGAAGAAGATGCACCGCCCGATGAGTCGAAGGTTTTGCAAGAGTTTGCCGATTTCATCGGAAAGCGGCACCCGACCATGGTGAGCTTCAACGGGCGGCGCTTTGATCTGCCCGTTCTCGCCAATCGCATGCTGAAGCACGGTGTGCCATTCCCCGCGTACTACGCAGGGCGAAGCGGGGGCGCCGACTATCGCTATCGTTACAGCGATGAAGGTCACATGGACTTGGCCGACGTGCTCACGGACTACGGCGCGAGCCGCATGCCTAGTCTGGGCGCGCTTGCGCAACTGGTCGGCATGCCGGGCAAAATGGAAGTCGACGGCTCGAAAGTTCAGAGCATGTTCGAGCACGGCCGCTACGCAGAGATTCGCGACTACTGTCTACACGACGTCGTCCAAACGACGTTCGTGTTTCTCCGCTCCGAGCTCTTGCGAGGCCGCCTGAGCCAGTCGGACTACCGCGAGCGGGCCAGGGCGCTCTGGGACGCGCTCGAAAAAGACCCTCGAGTGCTCGCGGTCCTCGAGCGTGCGAACAAATCGCTGGCCCTCCTAAGAGACTGAAATCAAAAGAAAGGGAAACAGTCCCCTTTTTCAATGGGTTAACCCTTCTGAAAAGGGGACTGTCCCCTTTTTTCGCTTTTCTTCACTCCCTTAAGAGCTTCGTAAGGTCTGCCGTCGTCGGAGTGGGTGAACCGTGGGGGTAGCCCCGCAACCACACATGAAAAGACGAGGAATCATCATGCGAAATCTACTTCACTTTGGGCTGTTTGCCCTGACACTCACGGTCGTCACTCAGGCCGATGCCCAGGATAGGCGCCGCGTCGATCGACACACGACGGTCGTCGTTGCACCAGTTGGAGGTCCCTATGCGGTGCGGCCGGTCCGCGCACGCGTTGCTCCGTCACCGGTGGTCTACGACCAGCGAAGAACGTTTCACAACCCACGCAATGCGATGCACGTTGCACGCCAGGATTACTTCGATCAGCGCGAAGACCTGGAGCAGATCGTACGGATCAGCCAACGTTGGGAGCGGGCGACCGCCGAGCGAAATCCGGACGCACAATGGAAAGTCAACCGTCGGCTCGACGCCTGGCTCGAGCGTGAGATTCGTGAATCCGTTCGCGAGCCACGTGGCCAGCACTACCAGCAACGGATTCTTTCGCTCCGTGACGAGCTCGCGAGGCTGGAACGAAGCCGCTATCGTGGGCAAGGCAATCGTGGGCAAGGCAATCGTGGGCAAGGCTATCGTGGGCAAGGCAATCGTGGGCAAGGCAATCGTGGGCAAGGCTACCGCGGGCACGGCCAGGGTGCCTATGTCGCGAGGAAGGCTGTGATTCTCGACCAGCTGGTCGCGCTGTCCGAGCGGCAGGTACAGCGCGCGGAAGCGAACCTTCGCTATCCGTACCGGCTTTCGTTTGCCCGTCGCTGATCAACCGAACCGGTGAAATCGCAAGCGCCTCGGCAGTTGCCGGGGCGCTTCCTTTTTATACGCCGCTGAACGCCGCGCGTTCCTCTTCGAGCGCCCGCTCGATGTTTCCACAGACGATCTCGCAGAGCTTGAACACCGCCGGATCCGAAACCGAGTAGTAGGCCGAGTTCCCGCGCTTCTCCCGTTTTACCAAGCGGTGTGCGAGCAGGGTGCTCAGGTGCTTAGAGACGTTGGGCTGGGTGCTGCCGGTCGCGTCCACCAGGGCCGTGACCGTGCGCTCTCCGTTGGCCAGCTCGTTGAGGATCTGTAGGCGGAGCGGGACCCCGAGGATGCGGAACCTCGTCGCAACCGAGTCCAGATTCTGCGGGGTCAGGGTGGTTTTAGGCATCGCTTTCCCTATATAGCTCCATTTCTCGAAAAAATCACTGCTTGACTATATGATTATGTGGTCATATATGTGGATTCGAGTTTAGTCCCAGTTCGAACGGAGCGGATGTCCATGAAACGAAAGATCCTCGATTTCCCGATTCATCACGCGCGCCTGGTTTTCGTCGGGCTGGCCGTCCTCACGATCGGTCTCGGTTCAGCGATTCCTTCGATCAAGATCGATACCGACCCTGAGACGATGCTGTCGGCCGACGACCCCGCCCGCGTCTTTCACAACGAGACCAAGGAGGAGTTCGCCCTCCACGACCTGATCGTCGTGGGCGTCGTGAACGATGCCGAGCCCGAGGGTGTCTTCAACCCGGAGTCGCTCGGCCGCATTCACGAGCTCAACGAGCGATTGAAGTCGATCGACGGTGTCATCGCACGTGACGTTCTTGGACCCTCGACGATGGACAACATCGAGCAAGCAGGGCCCGGAACCATTCGCTTCGAATGGTTGATGCAGCAAGCCCCCGAGACACCCGAGGAGGCGCTCGCGATCAAGGAGGCCGCCCTTCGGCTGCCCATGCTTCGCGGCACCGTGGTCTCCGAAGATGGCGACAGCGTCGCGCTCTACGTTCCGATCGAGAGCAAGGATCAAAGTCACCGAATCTCGGAAGATATCGAAGCGATCATCGCCGGCTTTGGCGACAACACCGACGAGTTCTACATCACCGGCCTTCCGGTCGCGGAGGACACCTTCGGCGTCGAGATGTTCAAGCAGATGGCTGTTTCCGCGCCGCTTGCTGCTCTGGTGATCCTTCTGTTGATGTGGTGGTTTTTCCGTTCGTTCGCCTTGGTCTTGTCGCCGATGATCGTCGCCATGTCCACGGTCACCATCACGATGGGCGCGCTCATCGCGAGCGGCTTCACCGTGCACATCATGAGCTCGATGATCCCGATCTTCCTGATGCCCATCGCGGTCGTCGATTCGGTTCACCTGCTTTCGGAATTCGTTGATATCTATCCGAAGACCGGCGATCGAAAGGTCGCGATCAAAGAGGTCGTTGGCCACTTGTTCGCGCCGATGCTCTACACTTCGCTGACATCGGCCGCCGGTTTCCTCTCCCTCACGCTGACGCCGATTCCTCCGGTTCGCGTTTTTGGCGTGTTCGTTGCGATGGGCATCGGGGTCGCGTTCGTCTTGACAATTCTATTCGTCCCCGCCTACATCGCTGGGCTTCCCGAGAAGCGTCTCGCCGCGCTGCTCTCAGCCAAACGTGATGCCAGTGAGGGCGGCCTTCTTGGCCGCGTGGTCGAGGCCGTGGGCGCAAAGAGCCTTCGCTTCGCCAAGCCGATTCTCGTGGTGACGGTCGCCGCGATCGCCATCAGTGGGTACGGCATTACGCAAATCAACATCAACGACAATCCGGTTCGCTGGTTCAAGCCTTCTCACAAGATCCGCGTGGCCGACAGGGTGCTCAACCAAGAGCTCGCCGGAACCTACACCGCCTTCCTCATCATGAAGCAGGATACCGATGCGACGGCCGAGATCGTCGCGGCGGGTGACAAGGCGCTCGAAGGCGCAAGCGACGCGATGCGCACACGTTGGGACGTAATCAAAGCCGACGCAGAAACAGCGAGCAAGGAAGAGGTAACGAATGTCTCCGACTCCTTGATCGAAACGACCTCCGACCTGGTGTTCGACACGAGCGGCGAAGAGTCGGAGCAGTGGCAGGCGGTGCAAACGGCGCTTGAAGAGGCACAGACTGCCAGCAAGACCTTCCAGAATCCGGAGCATCTCGCTTACATCGAGCGGCTCCAAGAGGCAGCGGATGCGCTGCCGCTCGTCGGCAAGACGAGCTCGATCGCCGACGTCGTGAAGACCGTCTACCGCGAGCTGATTAGCGGAAAAGACGAAGATTTCCGCATCCCGGGCTCGACCGAGGGCGTTGCGCAGACGCTCCTTCAGTTCCAGTCGTCACACCGACCGAACGATCTCTGGCACCTGGTGAGCCCCGACTACCGTGAAAGCGCGATCTGGGTGCAACTCAGGAGCGGTGACAACCAGGACATGATGTCGGTCAAGACCGACCTCGATGCCTTCCTTGCGGCCGACCCACCGCCTGAGGGCCTTCACGCCCAATGGGCCGGTCTCACGTTTCTCAATACGGTTTGGCAGGAGGAAATGGTCGGCGGGATGCTGGAGAGCTTGATGGGGGCGTTCGTCATCGTCTTCTTGATGATGGTGATCCTGTTCCGGTCGCCGGTGTACGGCGCGCTGGCGATGGTCCCGCTCACAATCACCATCGTGTTTACGTATGGACTGATCGGTCTCGTGGGCAAGGACTACGACATGCCTGTGGCTGTCCTGTCATCGTTGACGCTTGGCCTCTCGGTCGACTTCGCGATTCATTTTCTCGAGCGCGCTCGCGCAATTCAAAGGGAGACCGGTGACTGGCGCGAGACGATGTCGCTCATGTTCCAAGAGCCGGGGAGGGCGATCATGCGCAATGCAATCGTCATCGCCATCGGTTTCCTTCCGCTGCTAGCAGCGCCGCTCGTTCCCTACAACACCGTGGGCTTCCTGATGGCCGCCATCATGGCCGTCTCGAGCGTCGTCACGGTGGTTCTACTGCCCTCGATCATGATGCAAATCCAAGACCGGCTGTCCCCGAAGAAGGAGACGGTGGCAACGAACGAGGACGAACCATCAGCGCCTCTCGCGACCAACAAGGAGCAAACAGCATGAAGACCCTTACCAAGACCTGGCTGGCGGCCGTTGCCGCAGCGATTCTCCTTTCGATCCCGACAATATCTGCCGAGGCAGGAGACCTGAAGGACGCGAGCCAAATCGTGAATCGCACGAACAACGCCCAGTATTACGCGGCCAACGATGGCCGAGCGCTCGTTCGCATGAAGATCGTCGACAGCAAGGGACGCTCCCAGCGACGCCAGTTCGCGGTCCTTCGGCGTGACCTCAAAGACGGCGGCGACCAGAACTACCTCGTCGTCTTCGACCAGCCAGCCGATGTTCGAAACACGGCGTTCTTAGTGAAGAAGCACGCGAACAAGGACGACGATCGCTGGTTGTACCTGCCCGGGCTCGACCTCGTCAAGCGAATCGCAGCGAGCGACGAGCGCACGAGCTTCGTGGGAACGCACTTCTTCTACGAGGACATCTCCGGGCGGCATCCGGACGAGGACAGGCACGAGCTTCTCGAGACGACGGACACCGAGTACGTCGTGAAGAGCACGCCCAAGAGCAGCAAGGGGGTCGAGTTCGCGCACTACACGCTCCGGATCAACAAGAAGACCTTCTTGCCGAGCAAGATCGAGTACGTGAACGCGCAGGGCAAAGTCTATCGGCGCATCGAAACCGTCAAGGTGGACACCGTACAAGGGCAGCCGACCATTACGCGCCTCAAGGTCAGTGACCTCGAGTCAGGCGGATACACGCTGAGCGACGTCAGCAACGTGAGTTACGACCTCGGGATCCCCGACGACATCTTCGTCGAGGGCTCTCTGCGCAACCCGCCCCAGAAGTGGCTTCGCTGAGCAAAACTCGACGACAAGCATGGCATGAGGGGTAGCTCGATGACACCGACCATCTGTACGACGAAGCAGTGCCGCGCTGGCGTCCGATCGCTGAGGTGCTTGGCGGTGGTTGCGCTCGTGTTCGCGGCTCTCGCCTTGGCCTCCGGGACCTTCGCCCAGGACCAACAGGGCGCAGCCGAAGTCTCGACGGAGGAGGGCGCCGGCAAGTCCGACGCCGGGCCATCTATCGGTTCCGACTCCGATGCGGAGTCGGCGGCTGAGCCCCGCGCGGAGGAGACGCGCGAAGCAGAGGCCGAAGGTCCAGTCGACGAAGCTTCAAGCGCCCCGAGCCCAGAGAAGCTTGCTGGCGACGTGGAGCCCATCGAAGAGGTCGGCGACGATGAGGATTGGGGCGAGTTCGACGACTGGGACGAGGAGGGCGGTGGCGATGCCGGGGGCAAACCCGGGAGCAAAGCCTGGGACTTTCACATCGGCGGCTTCGTCGAAGGTCTCATCGCGCCGCGCGTCGTCCGAAGCAGTGCCAGCGCCAATGAGTTCGTCGCAAACGAGGCGCGCTTTCGTCTGAACCTCGACGCCAGCCACCAAATCGTCAGCGCGCGCTTTCGGGGCGACGTCTTCGCGGACGCCGTCGATCGTCGGATCTGGTTCGACATTCGAGACGCGTCGATCTTCGTACGTGGCGGAAGCTGGTTCAGCATGCGGTTTGGCCGGCAGGTACTCACCTGGGGCACGGGCGACTTCCTATTCTTGAACGATCTCTTTCCGAAGGACTTCAACTCCTTCTTCATCGGTCGTGCGGACGAGTACCTCAAGGCACCCTCGAACTCGGTGCAGACCACGTTCATGATGAAGAAAGTCGGACTGGACTTGATCTGGACCCCGATCTTCGAGCCCGATCGATTCATCAACGGTCAGCGTCTGTCATTCTTCAATCCGTTGGTTGGAGAGATCGTCGGCGACCGATCCCCGCTCACGCCGATCGATCCGTTCTTGCCCGACCAACGACTGCGAAACGGAACGGTGCACGGCCGTCTTTACGGCACGGCCGGCGCGGTCGAGCTCGCTGCCTATGGTTATGTCGGCTATTGGATGCAGCCCAATGGGCTTTCGCTGACCGATCCGGCGAATCCAAACAGCATCATCGGGGTTACCTACGCGCGTCTTGCGGTCTACGGCGCAAGCCTACGCACGCCCCTTTTTGGCGGGCTTTTCAACGTCGAGGGCGCGTTCTACGACTCGTACAAGGACCGGGCGGGTACGACGCCTGCGACCCCAAACTCCCAGTTTCGGGGTCTCGTCGGATACGAGCGCGAGCTCTTTCCGAAGTTCCAACTGGGCCTGCAATACTACCTCGAGTACACGCTAAAGTACGACGAGCTGATCGCGAGCTCGTTCTGGCCTCAGTACGAACAGCACGAGTTCAGGCACCTCATCACGCTGCGGCTCAACCAGCTCTTGGTCATGGACAAGCTCGAGCTTTCGCTCTTCGTCTTTTTCTCACCGGACGAGCTCGACACGTACATCCGTCCCCGCATCACCTACAAGATCGTCGAACCGCTGGCGATCGTCGTCGGTGCAAACCTGATGTTCGGTCGCGACGACTACACCTTCTTTGG
>CAMYMX010000125.1 GCA_947259605.1 uncultured Polyangiaceae bacterium
GAGGTCGCCAAGGCCTGGGCCGCGGCTTGGGGTCTCAACTAGGAGTGAATCATGGCATCAGATGACAACACCGCAGCATTGCAAGAGGCACTCGATATTTGCGGGTACAAGCCCGGAAAGCACGACGGAGTGATGGGCAAGCGAACGCGGAATGCGATTCGCGACTTCCAAAAGGACGCTGGTGTCGATGTTGACGGCGACGTCGGCCCGCAAACCCGGGGGGCCCTGGCGCAAAAGCTGAGCGAGATCTCGGTTCGCGCGCAGCATCTGGCCGGTTTCTTCCAGGGCGGCGGCCAAAGCGTCGAGGACGAGCTCTAGCCGGAGCTCCGGTATCCAGAGGCCCAATTGCGCTGGAGAGGTAGAAAGCAAAGCGCGCACGTCGAGGATCGCCGAGGCGTGCGCGCCGGGCCCAAGCTTGCGGGCGGGGGCATCGGTATCCTGCTTCTGGTCGGAGTCGGTCTCTTCTTGGGGGTCGACCCCGGCACGCTGATGCAAGTCGTTCAGACGCAGCAAAGCGCTCCAGCACCGTCCGCCCCACGGACCGAGCTCGAAGACGAGCAGTCCCAGTTTGTCGCCGTCGTCCTCGCGGACACCGAGGACACCTGGAATGAGCTGTTCCAAGAGGCCGGTCGCGACTACCGCGAACCGAGTCTGGTGTTGTTCAGCGGCTCGGTCCGCTCGGCCTGCGGCTTCGCACAAGCCGCGATGGGGCCGTTCTATTGCCCGGCCGACCAAAAGGTCTACATCGACCTGAGCTTCTACTCCGACCTGCAGAATCGATTTCAGGCGCCGGGCGACTTCGCGCAGGCCTACGTAATCGCCCATGAGGTCGGGCATCACGTACAAACTTTGCTAGGGATTTCGGAGCAGGTGCAGCGGAAGAAAGCGCAACTCAGCGAGGCGGAGGCCAATCAGCTTTCCGTGCGTCAAGAGCTCCAGGCCGATTGCCTGGCGGGAATTTGGGCGCACCACGCCGACCGGACCCGCGCCCTGCTCGAGCAAGGTGACATCGAGGAAGGGCTGAACGCAGCGAGCGCCATCGGAGACGACCGCTTGCAGAGGCAGTCACAGGGCTACGTCACGCCAGAGTCGTTCACGCACGGAAGCTCGGCGCAACGCGTGAAGTGGTTCAAGCGCGGGTATGCCAGCGGCGACACGAGCGCGTGCGATACGTTTGGCGAGTCGAGCCTGTGAGACGATTCGCAGTTGCCACGCTGTTCACTTTGATCTGTGGGGCGATGTGTGAATTCACGATGTGCCCCACGGGTTGCGTCGACCTCGACACCGATGACCAAAACTGCGGAAGCTGCGGAAACATCTGTGAAGCGCCCGATGTCTGCGCAGGGGGCATCTGCAGCCCCGGCTAGGCGGACCGTGACTGGCCGCGCGGACACCGGCACCGGCACTGGCACTGGCACTGGCACTGACACTGGCACTGGCACTGGCACTGACACTGACGCTGGCACTGGCGCTGACACTGGCACTGACACTGACACTGGCACTGACACTGGCACTGGCGCGTTCAGACTTGGTTATCGCTTGTCCTTGGAATGGGTTTGGGCTCACACGCGGGGTGAGAGCCCAAACCCAAACCAAGGAGTCGCTGATGAAAGAAAAGAATGTTTACGACAGAGCGCGAAAGGTCGTGCAAGAGCTTGTTCCCCTTTTGCACGCGATTCGCGAGCACGATAAGTCGCTGGCCGATCAGCTGAAGAGGGCTGCGCAGAGTGTAGTTCTCAACATCGCGGAAGCGCGTGGGAATGACGCCGGCAACGCGAGAGCTCGATTTTCAACCGCCTGCGGCTCCGCGAAGGAAGTCCGAGCAGCACTGAACGTAGCGAGTGACTGGGGCTACATCGAAGCCCGCAGGGCGAACCACCTCGATGAGAGTCTCGACGAGGTGTGCGCCATCACTTGGTCTTTGAGCCGAAGGCTCTAGCGGCCTGAGAGCCTCCAGGACATCGCGCAAACCTCGTCGAGCGCGATGTCCACCTTGGTGACCTTCGAGCTTGGAACGTAGCCGTACGCGACCGCGAGCTGAAGTCCGGCCCGCACCTCCTTTGCCGACCCACAGGCCGACGCGAATCGGGCCCTAGCCGTCCCTGCATCATTTCCGTCGGCCTCGGCGATGTTGAGCACGACGCTATTCATCGCTCGATTCATTTGGTCGAAGAGCGACCGATCCCGCTTCCGAACCACCGGAAGAACCTGTCGCAAGCCTCCTGCCGCCTGAAGCGCCCGTTGCTGAATAATGAGTCCCATCAGTGATCTCCTTTTTGGCTGTGAGTGGGGTTCCCCAGAAGGGCGAAGCCCGACCCCGCTCACAGCCAAAAAGGAGATCGCGATGACCCAGTCACGTCACACGCACGCTGACACTGACACCGATACTGACGCTGACGCTGACGCTGACGCTGACACTGACGCTGACACTGGCACTGGCACTGGCACCGACAATGGCACCCGCACATGCGCGGCAGCGCGAGCCCGAAGGGCGAAGCCCGGCGCCAAAGGCGCCGCCAAGCCCAAGCGCAGCGCCAGGCGCGGCAGGGAGGACTACGGGTGGGGGTGGGCGGGCGGTGTAATTAAACCAAACCACGCACCCAACCCAACCCCCGCCCCCCCCAACCACCCGCGGCAGCGGCCGCCCTTCGCTTCATTCAGGCGCTTGGGTGAGGCGAAGCATGTCTTCGAAGCTCCCCTGCGAAGGCGGGCCGTTCGAAAACCAATACTGCTCGACACGCCCGGGGCTCACTGCGGCAAGCGTGGACGAGACCGTGCCGTACACCGGGGTCTTGACGCAGATCGCTTGAAGGTAGCGCGCGACTTCGTTATCAAAAGGCGCGTCCGGCGGAATTGGAGGCACTTCCGAAGGGTCCGGCAATGACTCATCCGAGAGAACCTCCACGAGTCGCCGTTTCATTCGCGGCCACGTATCGGGAGACACCGCCAAAACACGCGCTCGTGCCTTCTCGGCCTTCGGAAACTCCGGGGAGCCAAGTCGATCGTTGCAAAGGACATGGACACCGTTCGGAAGTGTTTCGATCTCGACTTCCCGTAGGTCCCTCCTCGCGTACGCGGCGCGCAGCGCTTCGCCGTCGCCGAAGATCAGATTGAACTCGTTGTAGGCTGCGGGATCGACACGTCTGAGATAACGCTCGACGCCTTCAAGCGACCCTTCCGTAAGCGCATCGACCACGAGCCCGCCTCGAGAGCGAAGTGTGTCGTCTCGCGAGCCGAAGCTTCGTTGGTTGGTGAGCCCGACGAAAAGGCCATCCCGACTGACCCCGAACCATGTCCCGCCTTCGCGCTCGTCGCGCCCTCCGACCACGAGCGGGTTAACGCGCAGCACCCGGGGACCGGATGCCGCGCGGTCATAGAACTCGTCCCGGTTCGAGGCAATGATCGTCGAACAGAAGTCATCCATCCGGTGGCGAACGATGATCGTGCACATCGATCAGCTCCGCCTCTTCACGACCGCGAGCCGCTCCGACAAGAAGCTGCGCGAAGCATTGGCGCTCGATCCGGTGAGTGTTCGCCACCCGCGCGAGTCTTCATCGAAGGTTACTTCCCAATCGGGGGCGAAGGCCGATGCGAGCTCATCGGGCTGAAGCGTCGCCTTGAGCGGCTCGCCGGCGGCGGCAAAAACGACGGGGATCGCGACGCGCCCCAACGGCCCGTAGGGAAACAGGCCCGGCACGCGATAGGTCATGGCGAGCTCGCTCCCCGGAGCCGCAAGTGACGTCAGCTGCCCGAGTGTGTCGTGAACGGCATCGAGCGGCAGATACATCGCGACGCCCTCCCAAATCCACGCGCTTGGCGCGCCAGAGCGAAACCCCGCTGCTTCGAGCGCGTTGGCAAATCGCTCCCTCTCGAAATCGACCGACACGTAGCGAATATCTGCGGGCGGACGTTTCTGCGACATTCGCCTTCGCTTGTATCGTTGCGTCGCCGGGTGGTCGAGCTCGAAGACGGTCACATCCTTCAACGCTTCGAGTCGCCACCCTCGCGCGTCGAGCCCGGCTCCGAGAATCACGAGCTGATCGATGCCGCTGTGCAGGGCGGAGGCGAGATGTGCATCGATCACCTGGGTCCTCAGCACCACGTGATCGATCAGCCCGAAGGTCGTTGCACGCACCGCAGCCCGGTACAGCCGAGCGGCCTCTCCGAGGTGCCGAGGTGCAGCAGCAAGTTGTGCGAGCACAGGGGGCAGAAGCTGGGGCGCAACCGGATCGATCTGCTGCTTGTCTACGCCCAGTCCGCGCGCGAAGGAAACCAAGAGCGAGGTCCCACTTGGTAAGCCGGGTCGCATCGCTCAATCCCAAGCTGCCACGAGGGCATCGCCGCTACCCTGCGCGAGACCACGCACGCTCGTCGCATCGGCCGCAGGTCCCCGTTCCGTTTCCAAGTGGTGCTTCAGCACGACCGCATCGGTTCCGATTCGACCGACACGTTTGCTTCGGACCGTCACACGCTCGCCCGGCAAGACGGCGCTGCGAAAGGTGACTTGCTCAGCAATGGGCCGTAGCAACACGGGGTCGAGCCCGGCCGCAAGCATTCTCCGACTGGTCGCTTCGTCGCACCAGTCGATGTATGCAGGGTGATTGGCGTGCGCCAACGGGTCGGACCAGGTCTGCCACATGTCGAATTGAAAGTTCTCCTCCGCGCCAGGAAGTGGGTCGAACGAAGGGATCGCGACTGAGGGCTCGACCTCGATTTCAGCAAACGCCGCAGCCGCTTCGATCGAGCCCTGCCTCGGCTTGAGCGTCTCGAAATCGACGTGGACCCACTCCTGGGTCGCGGCGGCAATTCGTTGCCCGCCGCTTCGAACCCGCACCTCCCGCGTGCACAGTGTGCGGCGTCGAAGGCGTGACACCCAGGTCCGCACTTCGAGCACCTCGCCATAAGTCGATTCGGCATCGTGCAGAAGCGTCATTTTGTAAACGACGAATGCGACGTTCTCGACCCGGAAACGCGAAGGCGGCCAACCTGCCTGGATCGAGGCAAGCGTTGCGGCGTCCTGACAAATTCGCCAAATGTCGCCCGCGCGGGGAGTCTCACGCGACGTGAACGCGTTGCGAGGCAAGGTGAGCGGGAATTCGCAAACCGCGGTCATGGCGAGCGTCCAATAGCATCTCCGGGGGTTTGTGCGACTGCCCAACTCAGCCAGACGCGCCAGGGCGTTTCTGACGGCACCACTCGCTCCAAGACCCAACGTAGAACTGCGCCCCACGAAGCCCGCAAGCTTCCATGGCTAACAGGAGGTGGCACGCGGTGACGCCGGAACCACAGTAGCAAACCACCTGCTCGGGCGGCACGTCCCCGAGGATCTCGGCGAACCGCCCGCGAAGCGTGTCGACCGAATTGAACAAACCGCTGCTGTCGAGTTGCGACTGCCAGTACAGGTTGCGCGCCTCTGGAATGTGTCCCGCTACTGGATCGAGAGGCTCGGTCGTGCCGTCGTATCTCCCGGGAGCCCGCGCATCGATCAAACGCCAACTCGGGTCGCTGCGAACGCGTTCGACAAACCCGGCATCGACGGTCGGCCAACGACCGACCGCGCTCGGATACGAGCCGACGGAGCGAGCTCCCGAGTGACCGGATTCCGTTGGCGCACGGAGCTGGCGCAGCGCTCGCCAACCACCGTCGACCACGGCAAGGCGCGGGTGGCCAATCGCTTGCAGCATCCACCAGGCGCGGGCGGCCGCCATCCCGCCGCCGGCGTCGTCGTAGACGATGACCTGATGCGATGGCGTAACGCCCCAGTCTCCGAGACGCGAAAGCCACAGCTCGAGCGGCGGAAGCGGGTGCCGGCCTCCGGCCGCAGGGTCGGTCGGCGTCGAAAGGTGGGATTCGAGGTCGACGCGAACGGCGCCCGGCAAATGGGCGGTTTCATAGGCCTCGGTCGTCCCGGATCCGGCGCGAGCATCGAGAAAAACCGTGTCGCTCCGCGAAGAAATGGCCTCCGAGGCCGAGATGAGGGGAGGCGAATCCATTGGTTTTACTCACTCTAGCCTACAGTGTGAGTCAAGTGTCTAGTCACACTTGACACTTAGCCGCTGCCTGGGCACTCTCCTTTTCATGGAGGGCAAGCAACCCCGCCGCCTGGGCCGCCTCGATGCCGCGATGTCGCTCGCAGCACGCGCGATGCCAAGTGCGCTCACCCCGTGGATCGAACAGGTGCGTCTCGACGCCGCGATGATCTTGAACCGGGCGAGCGGGCGAGCGCCGACGCCGCTCATCAACGAGGTCGAGTCGCCGACGCCACTCGACGAGGTCGATCCTTTGAATCTGCTTCCGCGCCGCGTCGCAGAGCGAGTTCGCGCCACGCAGCGTGACGTGCGGATGCTGCGCGACCGCTTGATCCTGGGGAAGACACCTCCCCCGTTGATCGACCGTCCACGGCCCTCCGCCGGTTCGGTGGTTTCGCTGCCGCGCAAGTCGCCGAACATGGCAAGGCTGCTCGAAGTCGTCGACGTCGTTCACGAAACTAACGACGCGGTGTCGATCTATTTGACCGAGGCGGACGGAGCAGCGCTGGAATTCAGGCCGGGTCAGTTTCTCAGCGTCGACGTAGTCATCGATGGCGAGCGCCTTCGACGCGCCTACTCCTTGGCGAGCGCCTGCCTCCCCGACGTTCCGCGGCACATCACCGTGAAGCGCATCCGAGACGGACGAGCCAGCAACCACTTGAACGAAACGGTTCGGGTCGGCGACCAACTCGCCGTGCTAGGTCCCTCCGGTAACTTCACCGTCGAGCCCCGTTCGGTCAATGAACGTCGCCTGGTGATGGTAGCAGGCGGCAGCGGGATTACTCCAATCATGAGTATTCTCGAAACCGTCCTGCGCGTGGAGGCCGGAAGCCGCGTGACGTTGATCTATGGGAACCGTGGTTGGGACGATGTGATCTTTAGGGACCGACTCGAGACGCTCTGTCACGAGTTTGGCGATCGGTTGGTCGTCGATCACGTTCTCGAGCATCCGCCCGAATGGTGGACTGGCGAGCGGGGCCTTCTCGGAAGCGAGGTGCTCGAATCTCGCCTTCAAGCGTTGGGCGTCATCGACGACGGCATGCTGCGGTACTTCGTATGTGGGCCGACGCCGATGATGGAACAGACGCACGAGGCCCTGCAACGGCGCGGGGTGGAACCCAGCCGAATCGCCGAAGAACGGTTCACCAGCCCCGAAGCTCGTTCCCGAAATGCCGGCAGCGACAAGACCGAGCTCGTTCAGGTCTCCAAAGGTGGTCACGAGCACGGGATCCAAGTCGAGCCGGGACAATCGATTCTCGAAGCGGCGTTGGCCGCTGGTATCGACATGCCGTTTTCATGCGCCATGGGTGGTTGCGGGGCCTGCCGCGTTCGCCGGGTGGCAGGCGACGTGCAAATGGAAGAGCCCAACTGCCTCAGTCGTGGCGAACGAGAACAAGGCTACGTCTTGACCTGCGTGGGCCGTCCGCTGAGCCAATGCCAGATCGAAGTGGAGGGCGCATGACGGCGAGCTCCCAAGCCATCGATCTCGACATCGACGAAGCACGATGGACCTATCGCATGAAGGATCTCTGCGAGGCCACGGGTCTGCCCCGTCAGGCGATCCACTTCTACATCCAGCAGGGGCTCCTCCCACCGGGACGCAAGACCGGTCGGAACATGGCTTGGTACAGCGAGGAGCACCTGGAGCGCCTTCACCTGGTCAAAAAGCTCCAACACGAGCGATTCCTGCCCCTCAAGGCGATCAAAGCGCTGTTCGACGGCGAAGACGGCGTGTTTTCTCCACGCCAACATGCGTTTCTCGCGGGTGTCAAAGAGCGCCTGGCCGAGTCGCTCAAGACCAGCGAAGACCGCAGCCCCACGCTCACGCCGCGCGAAATCGCCGAAGACACGGGCGTCGATCCCGAAGACGTCGAACGCGCCTTCGAGCTCGGCCTGGTCGGCGGCGTTCGCTCCGACGGTGCGCTTCGAATCGCAGCGGCCGACGTTTGGGTCTTCGAGGTCTTTGGCAAAATCCGGTCGATGGGCTTCACCCCGGAACTCGGCTTCGGAGTGGAGGACATGGCGCTCTATCAGGATGCCATTACCAAGCTCTTGAACGAAGAGGTGCGCTTGGTCTCGTCGCGGCTTTCGGAGCTCCCACCGGAAAAGGTCGCCCTCATGATCGAGGAGGTCGTCCCCATCCTCGATCGTTACATCATGCGTTTACATTCAACGAAGATTCGGGAATTCTTCGCCAACGTGCTCTAATAGAAGGAACTGG
>CAMYMX010000126.1 GCA_947259605.1 uncultured Polyangiaceae bacterium
AGGTCTATCACGAGAAACAGCGGTTCAGGACGAAGAACACGATGCGAGTCCCGGCCCCAAAGATTGGGCCCTTCAAGGTGAAGGGGGTCGATGGAGACGAAATGGACACGCGCATGGACACGGACTTCCATGGCCTCGGCATTCACATCAACTTCGTACAGGTCGGTGACTTCGAAGCCCGGATGATTCACTGCACGACGCCCATCGAGGACGAGGTGACGGAGTGGACGGTCGCCATGTACATGGAGCCTCGCGAATGGAAGCCGAGTTTCGACATCAGGACCTTCATGAACATGGTGTATCCGTGGGCTGCGATCGCGCAGACCTGGTACCTGCACACGCAAGACCGCCGCGTGTTCTTCGAGAAGGGTGAATATCGCTTCTACGAAGACGTTCCCAAGGGTTTCGAAAAGGTCAATGCGTTCCGCCGCTGGATCCACGAAGAGCTTTTGGGGGAGGAGCGTCCCATGGGAAAGAACAGCATCCCGACCAAGTTCGTTCCCGCCGAAAAGCTCACCAAGTCCAGTAGGAAGGCTGCGCCGGCGGCCTGAGGCCCGTACTCCCGAGCTTTGCACTCTGGAGCCCGCCTGCATTTGGTGGCGCCCCGGACGATTGTCTACCCTGTTAACCGAGGGAGCATGACGGAGGCAGGGGGAGAAATACGGCGACGGGCCAGAGCAGCCGCGCTCGTGGCGTTCGCCGCCGAGCTCGACGCGCTCACCCAGCGAGTGAAGCGGCTCGCCAGCGCGGACCCGGAAACCTCTGCCCGTGCCGGTGCGATTCACGTCGTGATTAGCCGGGAAATCCAAGAGCTGCAGAAGGAACTCCCCAAAGCCGTGAAGTAGCGCGCTCGCCTGGCTGCGTGAATTGCGACTTCCCAAGCGGCTCCAATGAACTGGGGGGACTCGGACTAGGGTGTGATACCTCCGAGCGGGTCGGGAACGGACGTCGCCGTCGTCTACGGCTATCAGCCCAAGTTTGGATTTCTCGGTGAACTCATCGGCCGCCTCGCGCTCGATGGAGAACGTTGGCCCCCGTGTCCGCGTGCGAGTAGAACCTCGCCATGAGCATCAAAGTCCACCACCTCAATTACTCTCGCTCGCTGCGTGTTCTTTGGCTCCTCGAAGAGCTCGAGCTCGACTACACGATCCAAACCTGGGAGCGCGACGAGAACT
The DNA here is from genome assembly GCA_947259605.1 of uncultured Polyangiaceae bacterium. Lineage (GTDB taxonomy): Bacteria > Myxococcota_A > Polyangia > Polyangiales > Houyiibacteriaceae > SG8-38. Next base: position 1,176 of record CAMYMX010000126.1, read on the forward strand.
TCCGTGCGCCCGCCGCGGCCGCTGAGGTGCACCCGCTCGGCCGATTCCCCATGGTCGAAGTCGACGGGCGCGTGCTCGTCGAGTCCGGTGCAGTGCTCGAGTACTTCGCCGACCGCGAGGGAAAGCTCAAACCAACCGACGAGGCCGAGAAGCTCGAGTGCACGATGTTTCTGCACTACGCCGAGGGCTCGCTCATGCCGCCTCTCTTGGTCAGCCTGATTTTCGGGAAGCTCCGGTCCGCGCCCATGCCCTTTTTCATCAAGCCCATCGCACGCGGCATCGCAGACAAAATCGACCAGAGCTACACGCATCCCGCCCTCGACCTGCATCTGGGCTTCGTCGACAAAACGCTCTCCGCGCGCCCGTACTTCGCCGGCGACGACTTCTCAATCGCGGACATCCAGATGTTTTACGGTGTGGAAGCCGCGCTCTCCCGCGCATCCGGCGAGCGCCCCCACATGGTGGCCTGGCGCAACCGCGTCACCAGCCGGCCCGCCTACCAACGCGCAGAGGCCAAAGGCGGCAAAGCGGTCCCTGCAGGCTGACCGGCGTCACGACGCGCAGTCGCGACATAAGAATTACGTATGGACCGACGCGCCCGGTGAACCCATCTCGTAGGGTGCACACGGGCACCGACGGAGTGCCTCGGAATGGAGGTGCGCGCATGCACGATGTACGAGCATTGAAATTCCCTTGGATCGGGCTGGCAGCCTCGTACGCTGCTTTGCTATCGGCCTGCCAGAACCCCTGTGAAGACCTTCTCCTCGAAACGGCGGTCTACATGGAGCGCACTAACTGCGACCAGGAGGGCATGTGCGTCGTCGAGGACGAGATGGACACGGTCGACCTCATCGTCGACTCCGACGATCCAACCAAGGTCGAGCTCCAGAGCAGCCGGACGGGGCAAAACGCCGCGGGCACGATTCTCTGCAACCTGCTCACCTACCAAACCTTGACAGGCTCTCTCATCGAAGAGGGCACCCTCGTGTTTGCCGACCAGGCGAACACCTACACGCGAGCCTCGAACTACACACTCAACAACCCCGGTGAGACCGGCTCCTGCACAGGCGCCGGCAGCAAAGTCGGCCCACCCGGCCCACCGAAGGCGGTTGGCGTCTGCCCCACGGGCGGGGGCGGTGACTGCATTCCGTTCTCGACGACCGTGGGCGGTAGCGAGACGGCTCCCGTGGTGTGGGAGGAGCTCTACACATGCGTCGACGCCGGTGGTGCCTGTGCCGGGCCGGAAAACATCGAGATCGTCCTCGCGCTCATCCAAGCCAACGAACGCATCGACTGGTCCATCGCGGAAGGCACAGGCATCGGCTCTCAGTACGCAGGCGATTTGTGTGGCACTTCGTTCGAGTGGATGTCGGAGCCCGAGACTCCCCAAGAAGAGGGGTGCTGGGCGTTCACCGACGACCGCTTCAACAAGCGCTCGTTCGGGAGCGGCTTCTTCTGCATCGGCTCAGGCTCGAGGGGAGCCGGTTCCATCCCCGTGCCAACGCCGACCTGCGCAGAGATTGCCGCAGCCAACGTCGACTTCTCCGTTTGTCCAAAGCCTCCACCGGCAAGCCCAATCGAAGACGACCCGCCGCAATGCGATGGCCAGCTAATTGTGGAGCCGATGTCAAACAACGTCCCCTGCGTCGAGCCTGACGTCAGCCCCTGCAGCGGTTGTAACGACTACTGCCTCGACAACGGCTTCCCGTTCGGTTCAACGACCGAAACCTGCGAGGCAATCACCTGCCAGTGCGGCTGCACCTACTGCAGGTAGGGGGACACTCTCCGGGTAGACAAGTGCTGAATTTCATTGCGATTCTCACGCGAAAATCGCAGCGCCTCGAGTTGCGCGGTGTTGCGCATCGTCCCCAAGAGTAAACGGCGAAAACATGCCGTCGCGACGCATGGCACGGTCTGCGTCAAAGCCTCCGGTGAAGAACATTGCCGCCGTACCGACAACTTCTGGTAGTGTCCGGCTCGGTCCCGGTCGTGGAACGTGCCTCTCAATTCTCGACAGTCGTGTTTGCGCTGGTGCTATCGCCGGCGCTCTTCCAGGCGGGCCTCAGCTGCGACCCAGGCAATGCGAAGCTCGCGTCGCTGGAGCTTCATGCGGGCGGCATAGACCGCGTCGTCAGCTTCGACCCTAGCCAGTTCAATTACGACGCTTGGGTAGATGGCGCCACGCAGATGACCGTCCGCGCGTCGCCCGCCGATCCCCGCGCAACGGTTCGATGGACCTATGACCATGACTCCGGCGTGCTTGGGCAAGGTGGCGGCGAAGCAAGTCTGCCCGTGGCGTCGGGGTCCCCCTACTTTTTCGTCCATGTCAGAACCCCTGGCGGCGCCGCAAAAAGCTACAGGCTTAGTATCGACCCCCCGTGCGTTGCCTCACAGTGCGACGACGCCAACGAGTGCACGAGTGATCTTTGCAACCCAGCCAGCAAAACGTGCGACTTCGTCGTCGACACGGAGCAGGCCGCGTGCGCTTTCGAGGGCGGTTCGGGTCTTTGTATGAGTGGCATGTGTGTCCAGGGGAGACGCTGGGCACCCCCCGTGCGAATTGGTGGCAACATGTCGAACGTCAGGTCGGCCGAGGTCGCATTCGGTCCCGACGGAGAAGCGTTCGTAGTGTGGCGCGAGGACGATGGAGCGTCCTTCAACGTCGGCGCAAATCGCTTCACGCCCTCACAAGGTTGGAGTGGTCCCGAACGACTCTCCATCGACGACGGCGCGCAAGATTTCGAAGAGCCGCACCTTGCGGTCGATCCAAGCGGGAACGCCATCGCGGTGTGGCGTCAGAACTACCACGTCTTTTCGAGTCGATTCACGCGCGCAGGCGGTTGGGACCCCCCGGCACGCATCGACAGTGGTGTTCCCCTGATAGAGACGCGCACCAACGGGCAACCTCGCATCGCCCTCTATCCAGGCGGCGACGCCATCGCGGTGTGGCGGGTCATCGCGTCTGCGACAGACAGCTCGGTTTGGTCCAACCGTTTCGCGCCCGACGACGGGTGGGGCCTCCCCGAGCGCATCGAGTTCTACGCCGGCGAGACCTCGACCCCGAGGATCGCGCCGATCCCTGACGGTGGCGCGCTCGTCGTGTGGCAGGGGGAGCCGGGCCCCTCGTTCGCAACCATCCGCTCAGCGCGATTCACGCTCGAGAATGGCTGGAGCAACGCGGGGAGCGTTGGCACCGGCCGGTGGTGGTTCCCACCGGAGCTCGTCTACAACGACGCCGGCGAAGTCATGTACGTGTTCTTGGGTGACGATTCGTTCGGCAATCAGCGCTCACGCCGCTACAGCCTCGAGGACGGCTGGGCCCCCATCACCGAGCTGCTTGGCGCCACCGGTGCTGATGTGTCGGCCGGCATGGATCGCAACGGCGCCGTCCTCGCTGCGTGGGATGACATCGTCGCTCCGAGCACGATCGGTGCGCTAGCGGCTCGCTCGGTCTTGGGCGAGGGGTTCGACGAGCCGATCGAAATCGGTGACCTGGCTCTGACTGGCGCGCGAGATCCCGACTTGGCCGTGCACCCCGATGGGCATGCGATTGCAGTCTTCGGACAACCCGATGGGGCCCGGGACAACATCTGGTTCAATCGATTCACCCCCGCGCAGGGCTGGGAGACGCCAGCCCCAGTCGAACGCCGAGATGCCGATGTCATGACGAACCCGCGCGTTGCGATGGACTCGGCCGGAAACGCCATCGCCGTGTGGGAAGAGTCGGTTGCCGCTGGCCACAAGTCCCTTTGGGCAAGTCGATACGCCCTGCCGTCCGGGCCCGATGCCAGGAGCCAGGCCGTAGTGGTCGACGCTGGCTCCCGAAGCTTCACTCCCCGGGTCGCCGTCAACGCCCGCGGGCTTGCGCTCGTGGTCTGGGACAGCGACGACGGCATGGCCGCACGCTTCCGGCACGGGACCGCCGACTGGGGCTACCCGCAAATCATCCAGGACGACACCGGCAATGCCCAGTTCCCAATCGTCGCGCTCGATGACCACGACGGCGCGCTCGTCATCTGGCAACAGGCACCCCACGCTGGCGTCTACTACGCCCGATACTCGCCTGCATTTGGCTGGGAGCCCCCGGGCCCGGTCGATTCGATTGACGCGAGCTTTGAGTCCGGAGGCGCCCTCGCCGTGGCGCCGGGCGGCGCCGCGGTCGCGCTCTGGAAGTCGGACGGAACCATCGAAAGTAGCGCGTTCACGCCCGGGCAAGGCTGGGGCCTCCCAGGCAAGGTATCCGGCGACGAGCGATACGATTCGTTCGATCCACGCGCCTTCCTTGGCCCGAACGGTGATGGCTTTGCCGTGTGGAAGACTCTTCCGAGCAGCCTCTGGTCGCGCCGATACCTTCCCGGAACCGGCTTCACCGACCCCGAGCTCATCACCGACACAGTCGTCGGCGTGGGGGACTCCGCGCGAGTGGCGGTTGCCGCAGATGGGAGCGCCATCGCGGTATGGCATCGTTACTACGGCGGGGAGGGCGACATCTGGCACTCCCACTACGAAGTTGGCCAAGGCTGGAGCCCTCCTGCCGAGCTTGATCAAACCGACGACCCATTCCTCTTCGACCCGCGCATCGGCATGGATGCCCAGGGCAACGCCATCGTCGTTTGGCGTCAAGCCAGTGACGAGCTCTACAGCATCTGGAGCCGCCGCTACTCGCCCGATTTCGGCTGGAGCGATGCGGAGCTCATCGAGCTCGCCAGTGGACAGTCAGAAGACCCAGCCCTGGCCGTCAGCTCGACCGGCCACGCAGTCGCGGTCTGGTCGCAGGGCAGAGAAGCCCAACCGGGCTTCGACCTCGACGTCTGGGTCAATCGATACGCCCCTGCACAAGGGTGGGGCGTGGCACAGCGCATCGAGTACACCGGGAGCGGTGTGGCATCGGCACCCGATGTCGGCGTCGCACACGACGGAACTGCGATCGTGACCTGGGGCGATGGTCAGCAAGTCTGGTGCCGCGTGCTAACTCCCTAGCGGCCTCCATCCGACCTCGCTTCGGTGAGCCACGAGGAGAGCGAAGGCTCTTCGTTCACGAGCGTCCGTAAGCTGCCTTACGAAGTGCCTGCGGACCACAAGAACCTCCATTCGAGTCGAGGGGACTTGTGTTACTGTCGACGCCCGTCCCCGACGAGGTCAGCTACGAGGTGACCGGCGGCGACATGCCGGCGATGTTGGGCAGCATCAACACCAGCGCACCCGGCTCGACGGCCTCCATCGAGATTTACGGAATTCCCGGCGGCGGGCCGTACAGCATCATGATGAACGCAACCTCGGTCGACGGGGAGATGTCGTGCGCAGGCTCGGCCGACTTCGATGTTGCGGTGGGGCGCGTGACCGAGGTTGCAGTCATGCTCAACTGCAAGCCCAGCCAACGATTCGGCGGTGTCCGGGTTGATGGGTCGTTGAACGTTCGCGCGGAGCTCGTCAAGGCCGTCGTCGCTCCATTGGAGACGTCCATCTGAAATCAGATCGACGTGTACGCGATTATCGCGGGTATCGAAGGCGACCCGATCGAATACCGCTGGACCGGGACCGGTGGCACGTTCGCGGACCCGAGCGCTTCGGCTACGACCTTCACCTGCGCAGACCTTGGCGATCAGACAATCACGATTACCGCTTCGGACGACGGCTTCGACTACTGCACCTGCGACTGGACGGTCGACGACACCTGTGTTGAAGGTGAGGACGATTCGGGTGGTGGCGGCGGCTTCGGCGGCGGTGGCGGCTCTGCAGGCGACGGCGGCATCGGCGGTGCTGGTGGCAACGACGGTAACATCTGCCCGAATCTCAACATCATCAACGCGATCCCCTCGACGATTCGACCGGGCAACACCAGCACGATGGTCCAGACTCGTGCGCAGGAAACCGACGGCCTGCCTCTGCCCTTGATGCTCACCTTGAGGGCCCTCTGGGGAAGTTTCGAGAACATCGAGAACATTCCGATGTCCGGTACCGTCGTCGGTCAGAATGCAACCTACAACTGCGACCGCCCGGGCGAGGTCGAGATCTGCGTCGACGCCACAGACGGCGCGTGCACGAAGCCGCTGTGCACCAACGTCACTTGCCCTGACGACGTCTCGCCTCCCTAGGACGAAGAAGCGTCGCACAGCAAAGCTTCAAAAGTACGCGTCAACGTGGGAAGCTCAATGTCCACATGACACCCCGAACCGCGAAAGAATCACCGCGCGTCTAATCAAGAGCCGCCGGGGTCGCGTACCTCGTCATCGGCCTCGCGGCTTTCGCCCTAGACTTCCAGTCTTTCCTTGATGTTCTCCATCGACATGTCCGACTCTCTTCGGTTCCGCTTCAGCACAAGCTTCTCCGCTAGCTTTCCCAGTACGGGAACGGGAATGGTGTACTCGGTCTCTACAGGTGCACTGATGTTGATGCTGCTGGTTATCGTCGGCATGGCTTCACCCTCTTTTGTCGCGGGACCGTTTGCGCTCATGTCTACGCGAACCACAACACGCGAGGTCAAACCGGTCTATACGCAATTCTTCGCTTGGGATGAAGTCGCAGTGTGTGTCGAGCTCGCCGCAGCCTGATGAAGGTCGACCCGAAAGGCTGGAAGCAGCTTTCGCTCACCCCCCGTTCGGCTGCCCCATCCTCAACGGACCACCCCGCGCAGTCGCCCATGGGAGGCAGTCATCACCCGAGCCGGGAACGCTGAACACATCCATCCCGTGGTCAAAGGTCTGCACGAAAATCTCGAGCTCGCCATCGCCATCGAGGTCTCCCACGCTCGGCGCGGCGGGCGCCCCGTTCCCATTTCCGTTGCTGCCTGGGTCGGGCAACGCGATGTCGTGCAACAAGCTTCCGTCTGCGGCGAGCACAATCAGCCTGCCCGAGTCGGTGACGTTCGGTGCGCCATAGGTGGCAAAGAGGACCTCGGGTGACCCGTCCTGATTGAGGTCCGCGACCACCGGCTCCGACGCATACATGACTGGGCGACCGTGCGTGTAGTCGAACCGCCACAAGATCTGGGCGTCCGCGCCGAATGCGTAGAGGAAGCCGTCGTTGAGCGACACGATGATTTCGGGTCGCTCGTCGCCTT
>CAMYMX010000127.1 GCA_947259605.1 uncultured Polyangiaceae bacterium
GGGCTCGGCACATCGTCCCAGGACGCGCAGATCCGTGTGAAGAGATCGTTGTCGTTGACATCGGTGTTGCGGTGGCGCTCCCGAAGCATGTCCGCAAAGATCGCTTCAATCGCGTGCATGGCGCGCCGCTCTCGCCGTTTTCTCGTTGCCACCGCCAGCAGGGCTTTGTGCGGGTGCACGAACGATTCGGACGCGTCGAGCTGTTCGAAGTGCGCAGCCAACGCGTCGAGCTGCTCGTCGGAAGCCGCGCTCATGCCACCCCAGCTCGCGAGGCCCATCCGATGCGCGAGGCGCTTGGTGAACGCGAACAACTCGAGCGACCCGGACTCACCGAGTGCAGAAAGCTCGACGTCGACCGCTTTGTGGAGATGCTCGAGGTACACTTCCACGTCGTCGCGGGCGAACAGATCGTGTGGGAGGGTGCGACGGCCTTCGAAGAGCTCGATCGGCACTTTGTGGCTCAGCAGCGTGAGGTCTGCGAGCGCTTTGCTGGCGGTTTCCTCCGGCAGACGCCAAAGGTTTCGAACACCGGCGGGTGAGAATAGACAAAACAACCGATAGCCAAACGCGTCGACGAGAAATGTATCGCCAAGCCGTTCGCGGCAGTTCGTGAAGAACGCAGTCGGATCTCGGACTAACAAACGCCCCGCACCAACCCACGGCAACCTTCCCGAGACGGTCGGTGGCATCGGATCGATCAACGGAGGCTTTCGGCTGATCGCCGAGAGCGCTCCGCGCACGCTGGCGATTGCAGCCGAGAGGGGCCCCCGCGTGCCGATGCCGTAGCCCTCCACCATGTTCACGACGTTGGGGAGATTGACCGCGAGCTTGAGATCGCCATCGACGCGGACCTTGCCCGACATGAAAGCGCGCATCGGGTTCATTTCTCCCGTCGTCAGTGCAACCCAGTCGTCGGACGCGACGTGGATCGATGCATCTTCCTCGGGGCCATCGCCCGTGCTGACAAACGGGGAGGAAGCGCCTCGTTTGAGATTGAGGGTCCAAGTGCCGCCGTTTTCTCCCGAGAGAACGAACTTGAATACCGCATCGGGCTGCGTTGCAGCGTCGGGGTTCTCCCGAGCCGCCTCCTCGAACGCCGCAAAAAATTCGCCAGGAGTACGCATTGTCGGCGGCTTGCGCCAGACCGAAGCATGGCACAGAGCGTTAGGCAATGGCAGAGGCGCTGCAAAATAGCTCGACGATGGAGCCAGATCAGCGAAAGCGTCGCGGACAGGAGCTCTTTTTGGGCCTGGAGAAACGGGGCCGGATTCGCGTGGTGGAATTCAAGGGGCCGAAGGGCGCGCCTACTCTCGTGCTGCTCCACGGCCTGGGTGCAACGGGGCGACTGAACTGGTTCGCCGCGTTTCCCGAGCTTGCGCAGCGGTACCACGTGGTGGCGGTGGACCACCGGGGTCACGGCCAGGGCATTCGCACGCGCTGGTTTCGATTGAAAGATTGCGCGGACGACGTCATTGCGGTGGCCGACCAGCTTGGGATCGATCGGTTCATGGCAGTTGGCTATTCGATGGGCGGTCCGATCGCCAAGCTTTGTTGGAACCGGCACCCGACCCGCGTGCGTGGCCTGGTGCTCTGCGCAACGTCGAGGTACTTCACGCCGCTGCAGTTTCCCATCCTGACGCGTGCGATCTTGCCTGGTGCCGTGGTCGGCGCTCGATTGGCGCCCAAGTTGGTGCTCGGGCAGATCATCGAGAACATGGTCAAGACCGTGCCGGCTCAAGAGGGCAAGGACTTCGTTCGCAGCGAGATGTCGGGAAGCGACCCTGCAACGCTCGCCCAGGCAACGCGAGCGGTGCTACGCTTCTCGTCACGCGACTGGGTGTCGAACATCACGGTGCCGACTGCGGTGGTGATCACGACGCGAGACAAGATTGTGCCGACGCGGCGTCAGTACGCGCTTGCCGCAGCGATTCCTGGCGCCAAATCGTTCGAGGTCCACGGCGACCACTTCGCATGCGCCGCCCGCGACTCGAACTTCGTGCCGCAGTTGGTCGCAGCCTGCGAGCACGTCAACGCCGAAGCAATCAAGCGACACGCGCCGGCCGCGTGAGTAGCGCGTTTTAGAATCTGTTCGCGTTCTCTCATTCGACGATACGGATGAGGTGCGTAGGGGCCGTCGTGAGATGCGTATCGTCGATCGCGTTCAGGGAGGCTCGGACTTTGCCTTCTCTCGCGTGGTGCGTAAGGATCGCGATCGACGCGGTACCTTCGGCGCCGGCATCCCGATCCTGAACCATCACCTCGATAGAGATGCCGGAGTCACTCAGCTTGCCGGAGAGCGCTGCGAGGACCCCGGGTTCGTCCCGAACGGAGAACCGGAGGTAGTAGCGGGACGACAGATCGGCGATTGACTGAAGCTCCTGTTCGCCCTCGGAGGGGAGGTGCCATCGCCTCACGGGCCCGCCGGCGAGTGAGTTTTTCGCAATGTCGATGATGTCGCCGGCGACGCTGGTCGCCGTCGGACCGGCGCCAGCCCCGAGGCCGGAGAGGAAGCTAGGCCCGACCATCTCACCTTGGATCGCAACGGCGTTGAGCGCGCCGTCGACGTGAGCCAGCGGGTCACTCTTTGGCACCAACGCCGGATGGACTCGCAAATCCAGCGCACCACTCTCGAGGCGCTCTGCCACTGCCAGGGGGCGAATCACGTAGCCGAAATTGCGCGCATATTGAATGTCGCGTGGATCGACCTTCTCGATGCCCTCGGTCAGGAAGTCGCTCGGCAAGACGCGAGCCCCGAACGCAAGGCCTGCGATGAGCGCTAGCTTGTGACCTGCATCGCCGCCGGTGATGTCGAGCGTTGGGTCAGCCTCGGCAAACCCCGCCTCCTGCGCGGCCCTGAGCGCTTCGGCGAACGCTGCCCCTTCATTGGCCATGCTGGACAAAATGTAGTTGCTGGTCCCGTTGATGATGCCCCGGACGGAACGGATGTGATCGGAAGCGAGTGACTCTCGAATCACGCGAATCACGGGGATGGCGCCAGCCACCGCGGCCTCAAAATACAGATCGCAGCCATGGGTCGCAGCAAGGTCGAACAAAGCCGCGCCGCGCTCGGCCAGCAGCGCTTTGTTCGCGGTGACGACGTGCTTCTCCTTCTCCAACGCTGCCCGCACCAAGCGCTCAGCAACGTCGACGCCGCCGATGAGCTCGACGACGATGTCGACGTCGTCTCGCTTGGCGAGCTCAAACGCGTCGTCGAGCAAAGCGACACGCGGATCCAGCGCGCGAACGATGTCGAGCCGGGCCGGGTCCTTGTCCGCGACTGCTGCAAGCCGCACGGGCGCGCCCGCTCGCGCGCGGATGACGTCCGCGTGCTCGAGCAAGACCTTGACCAGGCCTTCGCCGATCACGCCGCATCCGCAGATTCCAACCCGAATTTCGCGTTTCAAACCAGTACCTCCGAGAAGCAGGCACGGTAGCACGAGGGCTCGTTTCACCAAAAGCGCGCCATGCGGTTGGCGCCGCGAAGCTGCTACAGTCGGCGCGGCGACTCATGCAGGACCCAACGACCGACGAGGCGATTTTCCCGTTCGACAATAGCTACGCGCTGCTGCCCGAGCGCTTTTTCGCGCGGCTGCCCCCAACGCCGGTGTCCGAGCCGAGCCTGATCCGGCTGAACGAGAGCCTAGCCCTCGTTCTGGGGCTGAACCCGGAGCGATTGAGCGCGCCGGAGGGGATCGAGGTCTTGGCCGGGAACCGAGTGCCCCAAGGCGCGGAACCGTTGGCCATGGCGTACGCGGGCTTTCAGTTCGGGAGCTGGGTGCCGCAGCTGGGCGACGGGCGGGCCATTCTTCTCGGGGAGTTGATCGATTGCGAGGGTGTCCGTCGCGATGTTCAACTCAAGGGCTCGGGTCGCACTCCGTTTTCTCGCGGTGGAGATGGGCGTGCCGCAGTTGGCCCGGTGTTGCGCGAGTACATCATCAGTGAGGCGATGGCGGCCTTGGGCATCCCCACCACGCGTTCGCTCGCTGCGGTGGCGACGGGCGAGCGGATTCGGCGCGAGACCGACCTGCCGGGCGCCGTCCTGACGCGAGTGGCGCAGAGCCACATCAGGGTCGGAACGTTTCAATTCTTTGCGGGAAGGCGCGACGAGGCCGGAATCCGCGTGCTGGCCGATCACGTCATCGCCCGTCACTACCCGGAGGCTTCTGACTCAGACAATCCAATCCTCGCGCTGCTCGGCGCCGTGATCGAGCGGCAGGCGGAGCTGGTGGCCCGCTGGCAGCTGGTGGGTTTCATTCATGGGGTGATGAACACCGACAACATGTCGATCGCCGGAGAGACGATCGACTATGGCCCCTGTGCGTTCATGGACAGCTACCACCCCGACACGGTCTACAGCTCCATCGATCATCGGGGGCGATACGCGTACGGCAATCAGCCCTCGATTGCGCAATGGAACCTCGCCGGGCTCGCCAACGCGCTGCTGCCACTGATCGCCGACGACCAAGATACCGCGGTCGAGCTGGCCACGGAGATGATCCAATCCTTTCGGACTCGGTTCGAGCATTACTACCGAACCGGCTTGCAACCAAAGCTCGGCCTTGCAGAGGCTCGGGACGGGGACCGCGAGCTCGCTCAGGATCTACTCAAACGGATGGCGGAGAATGGGGCGGACTTCACGCTCACATTTCGCCGCCTCAGCGACCTGGTCGACGAAAGCTTGCGAAACGACGAAAGGGTGAGCGGCCTCTTTGAAGACCCAGCGGCTTTCGACGAGTGGGCCATCCGTTGGCGCCGCCGCCTTGGCATCGAAAGGCGACCGGCTGCGGAGCTTCAGAGAGACATGCGATCGGTCAATCCGGCGTTCATACCGCGCAACCATCGGGTCGAAGAGGCGATCAAAGCTGCGGTTGAACGAAGCGATCTCGAGCCGTTCGAGCAGCTCATCGAAGTCCTGGCCACGCCTTACGAAGATCAGCCGCCGCACGAAGACTATGCTGAACCGCCGCGGCCCGATCAGATCGTTCGAGAGACGTTCTGCGGGACCTGATCGCGCTAGCTCGAGTACCGTTGGATCTTCAGGATCACTTGATCGCGAAACCGAACCAGGTCTGCCCATCGACGCTGGAGCCGAAGCCGGCGTTGGTCCCCTTCACGTCTGCAGATGTCCCCATTCCGACGGAAGCGAGGCTGAAGGCATACTCTCCCTTGGGTAAGGTCACTCCGGGCGTGACCTTGTAGCAGCCGTCGCTGATCTTCTTGAACTTCAGGGGGACGGAATTGTCGGTGGATTTTCGGTCCTTGCTGCCGCCCCAGTTGGTCGTGCCCCCCACGACGAGCTCGCGGTACTGCTTCTTGGTATTGAAGGGATAGAGCTTAATCTGTTGATTGGGGTGAAACTGGGCGCTGAACGGCTTGAACGCAAACGACTGCGACGCCTTCACGGTGACGCTCGCCGTGGGCCGTTCGAGACGAACACTGCTGTCGTAGCCTCTGTAGATGCCCTTCTTCTTTTGCTTGGCTACGGCTTTCTCCATCACGAGCTCTTCGCCCGAAGCGCCGTTCTCACTGATGGCGCTCACCATGTTGGCAAACTCGGGGCACACGTCGTCCGCGCTGGCGGTGGAAGAAACGAGGGTGAGCAACATGAGGATGGATGTGTGCTTCATTGCAGGATTCCTTGGCTAGTATCTGTCATCGGGGGCGCCGCCGTGCGGTGATACCGAAAACGGGCCCCTTTTGTCCAGTGCGAAAAGCGTTCAACGGGCTTGGCAGCATCTTGCTTGGCGAGCCCCTACGGGAGGACGCGGCGACGTTCTTCGGCATAGACGCGAAGTGCAAATTGGCCGGCAGGGTGGGTGCGCACTTCCCGAATCAACGCCTGGGCTTCATCGTCGAGGGAGGCCCGGTCGGGCAGGATTGCGCCGAAGCCTTCTTCGGGCGTGAGGCACAGACCCGGTGCGAGGAGCGCCGCGAAGGTGAGGTCGGCCGCGGTGAATTGATCGCCGCAAAGATACTTACGATGATCCAACCTCGATGCGGCGTCGTCGAGCTCTTGCCGCAAGCGCGCCAATGCCCGATCGTGCCCCGATTCGGTGAGGTTCAAGGCGCGGGTGAGCTGAGACCCGGCCAATGGGACGATTCGCTTGAACAGCCACGCTTCGCGCCGGCCGACGTTGTCAGCCGCGAGTTGCTCGATCATTCCGGAATGACGGCCGAGGTGCCAGTACGCGAGCAAGCGCGTGTACGGACCCAGCTGGTCACCGTAGTGGTCGACGAGCTCCGTGACTTCGCCGCTTGGGAAAAAAGAGCCATCGCGATGCGCGGCGAAGCGAACGATGTCGGTCGAGTCCGTGAGGACGCGCCCATCGTTCAAGATGAGGACTGGGGTCGAGTATCTGGACGATGCGCGGTCTGCGGCGCCACCGCGACCCCGCGTCGCGACGGCAACCGCCAAGGAGCTGACGAAGGGCATGTGTGGCTCTTCGCGGTAGGGGACGGCATATCGATCGAGCGCCCATCGGGCCTTCTCGTTGTAGTGAGAGAACGCAAGGGTGATCAATCGATGGGGGACAGGCTTGCCCTCGGACATGACGTTCCTATTCATCCAGCGTGGAATCGGTAGCGGGCGCCCATTCTAGGTGAAGCAAAAGTCGGGAACCGCACGTCTTCGAGGTAGTCCTCGAGGCACTTCTTGAAGCGTCGGCGGCCGGGGTCGATCGTCGTCCCGAGGACCATCCCGTCTTTGCCCCGGATGGCGAGGTCAATCGTGACGGTACCTAGCTCGTTTTCGCGCCGGAGCTCTTTTTCGATGCACAGTTCGTACATCTCATCGAGATGGTCGTCCATGAAGCTCGCAATCTCTTCCCCGCTCAGTTGGGCTTCGCCACCGTCGGCCGTTGCATCGCCGACCTCCACGGGGCGTGCCATGGCCTCCTCGTAGGACATCATTCTAATGTCGCGACGGTTGCGCCGTTCGGGGCCATCGGCTTGACCGCTGAGCTCATTTGCCCCGACGGGATCCACGGCCGAGGGTTCGCTGTCTACCCTGCGTACCGGCTCGACAATCGCCTTTTCCGACGCGTCGGCGCCACCGCTGGTAACCGTGGTACTGCTCGGCGATTGCGCGGAGCCACAGGACGCGCAGATCAAGACAGCGCAACCCAGGAGCATCGCTCGAACTTCTTTGCCAGTCATCGAATGCTCAGCTTACAGGCTCACGCAGGTCGACTGCAACCTGCAGGCGGTTACCGCTCGTGCGAGAAGAGATCCGCATTTCTGGGATCACTCTAGCGCGGCAGCTCGACGCCGGGCATCCGGTCTGCCACGAACTCGGCGATTGCGGTGCGCGCCGAGGCGCCGGCCGCGTCTTCGGACGTGTCTTCGAACAGGGCGATCACGCGGGCGGCTTTCTCGTTGCCGGTGAGCGCTTGGTTTTCGTAAATGCGAAGGAGACGGATGCGCAGCTTTCGGATCGCGATGAGGGTTTGCTTGGCCAGCCAGCGCTCGAAGAGCTCCTGGCGAAACTCCTCGGTGCCCTCGATGAACCAGTTCTTTTCTACACGGTACGGGTCTTCGCCGCGACGCCGCATCATGGCGTCGGCGATGTCGAATCGGACGGTGACGCCCTGGCTGTATCCATCATCGAAGGTAACCGAGCCATCGTTTTCGACGACGGCCTTGAAGGCGTGGCCCTGGTAATGATGGGTGCCATCTTTGTGCCTGCGCAGCTTTGGAGGGTCACGCACCGAGAGGTACTGCTTTTTGCCGACGCCTTCGAAGTAGTTCCTTGGCCCCGCGTCGGTGGCTCTATTCCCCTCCCGCTCGGCGTCTGACGCTTCGCTGCGCAGGACTTGTTGGGAGACGACGAAGGCGCGTGCCGCGGAGCTCGGATCGAGCGCGAGCAGCAGCTCGGATTCGGGGGGCACGGGCGAGGTGGCTGTGGGCTTCTGCGGGACAGATTGGCTCGCTTCGATGGAGGGACGGGAACGCCGTGCGGCCACCGTCGGCACTTGGACCGCTGAGTCCTCCAGGGCTCGGGGCTCTGCCTCCGCTGGCTCGACCGGAGCTACGGGTGGCGGAGGGTCTGCGACCGTGAAGGTGATATCCACCGCGTTCGAATTCCACTTGGTGCTCGTGCGCGACTCGACGCTCACAGCCGAGAGTGCGAGAAGGTGCGCGGCGAACGAGGCGACGAAGACCGCAAGCCATCGTCCTGATCGTTCTCGTCCAGCCTGGGACACTACCCACCTCTCGACACAGGCAGGGCCA
>CAMYMX010000128.1 GCA_947259605.1 uncultured Polyangiaceae bacterium
GCGCCGATCAGTTTGACGCCTCGTTCGAAAGCCCGGTGGTAGGGTTTGCTTCCCATGAACGCAGGTAGGAACGAATGGTGGATGTTGATGACCTGGCCGTCATAGGCCTTCAAGAAGTCATCGCTGAGAATCTGCATGTATCGGGCGAGCACGACGAGATCGACGCCGTCGGCCTTTAGCAGCGAGAGCGCCTCACGCTCTTGGGCCGGCTTCGTTTCTTTCGTAATCGGTAGGTGGTGGAACGGGACCCCAAACTGCTCGGCGACGGATCGGAGGTCTTCGTGGTTGCTGATGATCATCGCGAACTCAGTCGAGAGCTCTCCAGCGCGTTGGCGCAACAAGAGGTCATACAAACAATGGTCGTACTTCGACACGAAGATCGCGGTCCTAAAGCGATTCCTGCCGTCGGCAATGCGCCAGCTCATCGAGAAGCGTCCGGCGACCTCGGAAATCGCTGTCTCCAAGCTTCGACGATCGGTGTGCAGCTCGGACATGTCGAACTTGATGCGTTGGAAGAACTGGCCCGCCACCGGGTCGGTGTGCTGGTCAGCGTCGAGGATGTTGGCGCCGTGGCCGTACAGGACCTGCGCCAGGGCCGCGACGAGGCCTTTTCGGTCGGGGCAGCAGACGAGCAACGTTGCGATTTGTTCCACGGGCAAAGATGTAGCCGTTGAGTGAGCCTTCGGCCAGCGCCCCGGTGCCTAGCGACTCAAGCGCTCCATGGCTTCGCCGAAGATGAAAACCAGCTGCAGGACGCCGGCGATGGTGCCCAGCACGGCCCCCGCGGCGATTAACTTCCATTCGTCCTGCTGGAATGCAGGCCTCAGCACCCCCTCGTAGCTTTCGCGGTCCAGCGCTTTCATGCGGCGTTCGAGCTCTCCTTGGAGATCCACCGATTCGGCTGCGAACGTGTGAAAGAAGCCACCCGGCTTTGGCCACTCGGTTTGGATTCGTTCGAGGAGCTCGGCCCGGAGGGCAGGCCGCTCCTCTTCCGGCAGTACCAGCCCAGCCATCGGGTGCGCTTCGTATTTCGCGATCAGCTCGCCGATCCGACGCTCGACGATTCGGTTCATGTGCGCCGCTCCATCGCTTTCCATGACCGTGGTCACGATGTTGTCTGCGTTCAGCACGCGCGTCGCCACGGTGCGCCCAAATGCCTCGGCGACCTCGGTCTGCCTCTTGTGAAACAGCCCTTGCACGGTCATGGGGCCGATCTTCACGGGCTCACGCGGCGCAAACACGAGCCTGATCGCAATCCAGTTAGTTAGGTAGCCGACGAAGAAGCCAGCCGCGGGAAGGATCCAGGGGGCGGGGTAGAGAACCCAGATGACCATCTGGAACACACCAAACAGGAAGCCGAAGTAGAGCCCTGATCGCTCGATGAACTTGAACTCCTTGCGACCCACTTCGAAGAACATCTCGCCCATCAGCGCTTTGTGCCGCTCGATCGCCTCGAGAACCGTCTTCTCGATGTCCATGATTTTGTCGATGTCGTCGGCCATGTCCATGGCGATTGCGCGCGAGACTTCGATCACTTCACCACGGACCTGCTCGCGCACCTTGTTCTGCATGAACTCGCCCGCGTTGTCCCACATCGCTTTGGCGTGCTTGTTCGCTACCTCGTCGATGACTTGGTCCGTCACATCGTCGATGACCACGCCGAGCTTTCCAGCGAAAGACTCGGCGCTGAACGTCTCGTCGAAAAGCTGTCGCAGGGACAGGAGCTTCTGCGTGATCAGCGTGTTCGAAACCCTCGCCAGCCGGAGCGCGTTGGCCGGGATCACGCCTTGCCAGCCCAAGTAGGGCGGAATGCCAACGAACTCGATCGGTTGGAACATCATCTTAATGGCCACCACGTTGGTGAACCAGCCCACCAGCGCGCTGATCACGGGGATCAGCAGGACGATCCAGTTGTCTTGAATGCGGGTCAGCAGCTCCATCGGAATTGATGCTCGGTCCAGGGATTCACGGAGAGTGGAGGTGCATCCAATAGAGGAGCAGCGCGATCGTCTTGGCGTCCTCGATGTGCCCGTCCTTGATCATGTCGCGAACTTGCCACTGCGGAATCGGGAAGACCTCGATCTCTTCGTCATGGTCGAGCGATTGGCGGGTTTGCTCGAGGTCGGTCGCCAAGAAACCATGCATCCGTTCGTTGAGGATCCCCGGAGACGCAAAGAACGCGGTGAGTGGCACGAGGGTCCCGGCTCGGTACCCGGTTTCCTCTTCGACTTCGCGTGCGGCGCAGGCCTGAGGCGCTTCTCCGGCCTCGAGCGTGCCAGCGGGTAGCTCCCAAAGGACCTTGCCGACCGCGTGGCGGACGTTGCGAATCAGGACAACACGACCGTCGTCCAAAAGAGGGAGGATCACGGCTGCGCCTCGATGCTCGATCACGTCGCGCACGACTTCAGTGCCCTCCTGACCCTCGAAGGTCACTCGAGCCACATCGAACAGGGGGCCTGAGTACAGCAGCTCGCGCGATTTCATGGCGGGCATCATGGCCGACTTCTGACTGGTTTACACGTCAATTTGACTGGATCGTGCGGGATCGCCATGGTGGAAGCGTGCGGCTCGGGAATCTATGGGGTTCGCCGTTGGCGATCGTGTCGTTTGGGGTGGCGGTAGCGGGCCTGTGGACCCTTGGCTACGGCGCGTCGACGACGTCGGCCGACACCTCTCCGAGGACGCCTGCGGCGATCGACGAGACTGGTGTGCTCAACGCGGTTCGCTCCGAGGAGCGCATGGGACCGAAGCTCCTCGAGCCGCCTCCGAACGACGCGCTCGGCCTCGACATTGCCATCGAAGATCGCGACGGAAAGTCGATGGAGGCGTTGCATCGAGCCCTCGCTCGTGCGGCCGCGGGTGAAGGAAAGGCGCGGCTTCTGTTCTACGGAGCGTCCCACGTCGCCAGCGATCTATTCACCGGTTACATCCGCCGAGAGCTACAAGCGCGCTATGGCGACGCGGGTCACGGCTTTCTCCTCCCTGTCCACCCCTGGCGCACCTATCGACACCGCGACATCAACATCGAAAGCGATGGCATGCGATGGGAGACACAGCGCGTTCGAGTCGGCGACGCGGAGGTTGAGCGCGTCGGCCTTGCCGGAATCGCAATGATGAGCCAGCGAGCAGGGTCTTATGGGGCGGTATACACGGCACAGGATGGCGAATACGGGCGAACGGCGGGTTTCTTCGAGCTGTACTACAAGCTCCACCCTCGCGGCGGGGACATCGACGTCTTCATTGACGGCCGCAAGGCGCGTCGCATCTCTACTCGTCGGAGCAGGGTGTCCACCGGCTACGCGACCTTTCGTGTGCCCGACGCTCCTCATCGATTTGAGATTCGAACCGTTAGCAGGCGACCAATCTGGGTGTATGGCTTGGTGGTCGAGCGCGATCAGCCCGGCGTGGTCGTCGATACTCTGGGAATCAACGGCTCGCGGGCCCGCTATCAGCTTCTTTGGGACGAGGAGGTGTACCAGGAGCACCTTCGCAGGCGAAAGCCCGATCTCGTCGTGCTGGCCTACGGAACGAACGAAAGCGGCGACGAATCACCTCTCGAGGACTACGAGCGCGATCTACGGGCCGTGCTCCAACGGATGCGTGATTCCGTGCCCGAGGCATCTTGTCTCTTGATCGGCCCCTCGGACCGGCCGTTGCAGGTCGAAGAACGTGTTTTCGAGGACCGCGCGCGAACCGCTCGGTTGATCGAGGTCCAGCATCGCCTCGCCCTCGAGCAGGGCTGTGGCTTCTTTGATCTCGTGGCCTTCCAAGGTGGCGCTCTCTCGATGGTCCACTGGGCCGCGAACGATCCGGCCTACGCGGCGCAGGACCACATTCACTACACCCGTGTCGGCTATCAGCGCTTGGGAGAGGTGTTGCTCTCGGCGCTGCTCGAAGGGATGCCCTCGTCGGACGAGCCCCCATCCGCTGCGCTTGGTGTCGAGGGGCCTGGAGACGCAGGCGTGGTCGAGGCCTCCCGCGAGAGGTAGTCCGCAAAGCCAGCCAGGATGGCTTTATAGAACATGTTCCCGATGATTTCGTAGCCCGCGGGCGTGGCATGCCGGAAGTCGCCCATCGCGAGCCTGGGGCGTGCCTTGTACCAGCGTCGCATCGCATCCTCGCCGCCCATCGCCTGCCACGTGTCGTAGAACGCGCAATCGGAGTCGATCGCTGCCCGTCGCTGCGCCGCGACGATCAGTGGGATGGTCGGCAGTGTGCGAATACGCCCACGGGTGCGTCGCGCCTGATCGAGAGGCGCAAAGACCAAGCAAGATAGGTCTTCGCGTCCCTGTCGCATTCGGCGCAGGACCTTCATGTAGTCCTCGTAGAACATTTGTTCCGTACGATCGTCGCTCGCTTCGTTTCCTCCGAAGCCTAGAACGATCAGGTTGGTGCCCCGCTGTTCGAGCTGGCGCTCGATGTGGGCTTCGTCGAAGTTGAGGAGTCGATTGGCCCGCGCACCGACCAAGCCGAGGGAGTCGTACACCACGCCAGGGCCTTCACGTTCCACCGCGACACCA
Organism: uncultured Polyangiaceae bacterium; assembly: GCA_947259605.1. Classification (GTDB taxonomy): domain Bacteria; phylum Myxococcota_A; class Polyangia; order Polyangiales; family Houyiibacteriaceae; genus SG8-38. The sequence goes on from CAMYMX010000128.1 coordinate 4,521, forward strand.
TAGAAGTTCACCGGGCCTCCCCTCTGGTAACGAAGCTCGATGAAGTGCGGTCCGTCGGGAACTTCGATCGAATGGACGCCATCTCCCACCGCGTCGGCCCGCGTGGACACGATGTCGCGGTCCTCTTTGTCGATTCGGACCGAGAACTCACCGCCGCGCGGTTGTTCTTCGTAGTAGATCTCAAAGCGGGATGCCTGCCTTCCGACATCGCCCCGCTTGGCCGTGCCGATTCGGGCCCATGAGCCCCGCATAGCTCTCGACTGGACACCGCCGTAGCCGTAGCGGCCGTTGCGATCCTGCCGGCGCACGACTTCGCGAAGTTCCCAGGCTTCGGGGTTGGACGATTGCAGCACGCCACGGTGCTTGTAGGGGATGTACCCCTTGGCCGCGAGCACGAAGCCATGACCTGCATCGCCGAAACGCGCTTGTAGGTTCTGCCGTACCGTCGAGGTGATCAGGTCCGTAGCGATGCTCGAGTCGCCGTAATGCCCGACGCGTGTAATGGCGCCTTTCTCCGCGCGCGCCGTCTTTTCGAGGTACTCGTAGAACGCCCGCATCCCCCGCCCGCTCGGGTCTTCGATCCGGACCGATATCCCAGCGTACTCCGAGGGGTCGATCGTCACGCCGTCCTCCGGTCCGGTCGGCGCCGATGCGATCGGTTTCGTGCCCAGGTTTGCGGCTACGGTTTCGCCCACCGCTTCGGCGAGGCGCTCGGTGCCGGCGCCTTCACCAGCTGTCGACCGGTACGAGCCTCCGTGACCGGCGAACGCAGGAATCTCACCCCAGCGCTTGAAGAGCCGCAGGATGGGAACGTCTTCTTCACCCGGAATCCAAGGCCGAAGAGCCTGGATTGGAGGGATCAGGTACGTCAGCATGCAAGCCCCCAACATGAACACGACGACCGTGACCAGGTGTTGTAGGGGCGTGAGGCGTTCTTGGATTCGCTTGAGCATTAGAATTGGAAGTAGATGTATGGAACGACTTCGCTCGTAGCAACGACGCTCAGCACGAAACCGACGGCTGCGAGTGCGATGCCTTGGGCGGGTGCCGGCATGGACTTGAAGCGAAGCTCGATCGATTCGAACCAGCGCTTCGGCGCATAGTGGGCGGCGAAGGTCAGGATCAGCATGGCCCAGACGCCGAGAGAAATCTGACCGACCGAAAATGTGCCCGAACCGAGCCGGGCGGTGACGTCCGCGGCGTTCTGAAGGCTCGTCGCTCGAAAGAGGATGCGTGAAAAGACGACGAACTGCAGGGCCCAGAATACTTTGAAGGCGTGGACTTGCCAGCTGTCGACGGTTTCGCGATTGCGGCCGGATCGCCTGTAGAAGAAGCGGTGAATCACCATCGCCATCGATTGCAGAATCGCGTAGAAAACAAAGGTCCAAGAGGCGCCGTGCCAGATGCCAATGAGGAACATGGTGAGCCAGAGGTTCCAATACGCGCGGATAGGGCCGCCGCGGGAGCCGCCGAGCGGGAAATAGAGATAGTCACGGAGCCAGGTCGAAAGCGTCATGTGCCAGCGGCGCCAAAACTCTGCGGGGCTCGCGGATTGATACGGCCGATCGAAGTTCCTTGGAAGCTCGAGGCCCATCAGCTTTGCTGAGCCGCGCGCGACGTCGGTGTAGCCGGAGAAGTCGCAATAGATCTGCATCGTGAAGCCGTAGAGCGCGATCACGACCTCCGCTCCGCTGTATAGCTCGGGCTGATCGAAGATGCGGTCGACCAGATTCACCGAAAGGTAGTCGGCAATGGCGACCTTTTTAACCATCCCGGTTGCGATGAGAAAGAGTCCCTGCGTGACCTGCTCGTCGCGAAGCGTGATCTTGCGCTGGAGCTGAGGCAGGAGCTGCGAGGCGCGAACGATGGGGCCGGCGACCAGCTGCGGGAAGTACGTAACGAAGAAGGCGAACTGGAAGAAGTTGCGGGTCGGCTCGAGCTTGCGCCGATAAATGTCGATCGTGTAGCTGAGCGTCTGGAACGTATAAAAAGAGATGCCTACGGGCAACAGAACGTCGAGAAACGGGGGGTTTGGGATCTCGATGCCGAAAAAGAGCGCGAGCACGTCCGCAGTCGCCTGCGAGGCGAAGTTGAAGTACTTGAACAAACCGAGGAGCCCGAGGTTCGAAACGAGGCTGACGATGAGCCAGCGCTTTCGGCTCGTTTGGTTCTCGGTCGCGTGGATGCGAAGACCGACGACGTAGTCGATGACCGTCGAGCCGAGGATCAGGACGATGTAGGCCGGGTGCCATGCCATGTAGAACAGGCAGGACGCCACGAAGATGAAGACGATCCGCAGCTGCGCATGGCGGGCCAAGAGCCAGAACCCGGCGACGGCAACGCCCAGGAATAGAATGTAATCGAGACTATTGAAGAGCACTGGTCCCCTTACCCAGCGTGAGTGCGCCGGGTTCTAGCCGCAGGCAGCCCTGCACGCTAGCTGCTTGACGCGAGCCTCGCTGAGACCAAGCATCTGCGGCCGGAGGTCAGAATGAAGATTGCTGGTTCGGTAGCATTGGTGACGGGTGGAGCTTCTGGCTTGGGCGAGGCGACGGTGCGCAGGCTCGTGAGCCAAGGCGGGCGCGCAGTCATCGTCGACCTCAATGCGGATCGGGGAAAGAAGCTGGCCGCCGAGCTCGGTGGCGCAGCGACTTATGCACAGGCCGACGTTAGCAATGCCGACGAAGTGCAGGCGGCGGTCGATCAGGCAGCATCAATGGGCACCCTCCGGGCCGCGATCAGCTGCGCCGGGATCGGATTCGGCATGCGAACGATCGGCAAGGACGGCACGCCTCACGATCTCGGAGTCTTTCAAAAAGTCATTTCGGTCAATCTCATCGGCACCTTCAACATTCTGCGCCTTGCTGCCTCGGCCATGGCCAAGAACGATCCCGAAGACGGGGAACGCGGTGTTGTCATCAACACGGCGTCGGTGGCGGCCTTCGACGGACAGATCGGGCAAGTGGCGTACTCGGCCTCGAAGGGCGGCATCGTTGGCCTGACCCTGCCGGCCGCACGCGACCTTTCCAAAGCGCAGATTCGCGTCATGACCATCGCACCAGGCACCTTCGACACGCCGTTGCTGGCCACGCTCCCGGACGACATGCGCGCAGCCCTTGCTGCGACGATCCCACACCCGAGTCGGCTCGGCCGTCCCGAGGAGTTCGGCGCGCTCGCCTGCCACATCGTCGAGAACAGCTACCTCAACGGCGAAGTCATTCGCCTCGATGGTTCCATTCGTATGGCGCCGCGCTAGCTTGCCGCGGCATCTGACAGTCCTAGAGTCCGGCCGTGGGTGATGCGGCGCAGCCAGAGGTGCACGTCCTCGGCGTGCCTCCTGTGCGGCGGCGAAGAATCCTCGGGCTGGCCCTTCCCATCATCGGCGGCATGCTTTCGCAGAATGTGCTCAATCTCGTCGACACGGCGATGGTGGGTACGCTCGGCGACGCCGCTCTCGCAGGAGTTGGGCTCGGCGGATTCGCGAATTTCCTCTTCTCCGCATTCATTTTGGGCCTTTCAGCCGGGGTCCAGGCGATGGCCGCGCGTCGGGTTGGCGAAGGGCGCCTCAGCGAAACGGCGATCCCGCTCAACGGGGGCTTGCTGCTCGCGCTGATCATCGCGGTCCCCTGGTCGGCGACCCTGATCGCACTCGCGC
>CAMYMX010000129.1 GCA_947259605.1 uncultured Polyangiaceae bacterium
TTCATGCCTGAGCGGAGCAAGCTCGATAGGCCCTGGAAGTTCTGCTGAACCCGCGGCAAGAAGTGGCTCAGCTTTCGAAGACCGTCGATTCGGTGGTTGGTTTCCCCGACGAGAAGCTGTGTGCGGCTTGGGGCCGGGCGAGGTTTCCATTCTTGAGGTTCACGCTCAGGGGCGTCCGGGCTGATTGTCAGCAGGGCTTGCAGCAGCTCGACCCCCGCGATCCCGTCGACCATGCAGTGGTGCACTTTGATAATCAGGGCAAAGCGGTCGTTCTCGACTCCCTCGACCACCCAGAATTCCCAGAGCGGCCGGCTCCGATCGAGATGCTGCGAAAACAGTCGGCCCACCAGCCGTTTGAGCGAGCGCTCATCCCCAGGCAGCGGCAAGCGCGTGTGGCGCAGATGAAAGTTCATGTTGAAGCGGTCGTCATCGACCCAGACCGGGTGTCCATACCCTGGGATCCACTCCACCCGCTGCCGGTAGCGGGGAATCGAGTCCAGCGCTGCCCTCGTGTATCGGGTGAGCCGTTCGATATCGAGGCCTCCGTGCTCGAGCGTGAGAGGCTTCGCATCAAAAATCAGAGCGGCGCCCACGTGCATGGGCGCGGACTTGCTCTCGACGTCGAGGAAAGTCGCGTCCAGAGCACTCAATCGCTCGTAGAATGTTTCCGGCATAGCGTGAAGAGCACTAGCAAAATGTGAGCCCACGCATCTGGTAGCCAATAACCCGATACTTGGGCGTCGGATGCGCCGACTAAGCGAATATTATGCGTTCGCGATCTTGGCAAGTGCAGAATCTGCACTGGGGAGCGCTCCGCTCCTTAGTGGCACGGAACATGCTTTGAAAAATCGGCATGACGCAGCTTCTGGTCCGAGATTTGATGACGCAGCCGGTGAAGACCGTTGGTCCGACGAGCCCGCTTCGGGAGGCGATCCAGCTGATGGAGGCGAGCCATATTCGCCATGTGGCGGTCGTGGAGGATTCTGGGCGCTTGTTGGGGCTCATTTCCCACCGCGATATCCTGCGCAGTCAGGAAGGGAGTCTCTCTGGCGCCTTGTCGACCGAACAAGCCCACATGAACCGCTGGATTGAAGCCCGATGGGTCATGACGAAAGACGTGCGCACCGTGTATCCCGATACCCCTGCCTTGGAGGCTGCACTGATCCTTCGGTCGCACGCTTATGGTTGTGTTCCCGTGGTCGAGGATGGGCGGCTCGTAGGCATGATAACCGACTCGGATTTCGTCGACTACGCGATTCAGACGCTCTCCGATCCTGGCCGGTAAACGCGCGGCCGTCGCGCCTGCGGACCGGGCCCCATCGCACTGGCACGGCGCTTGCTGTAAGCTCGGCGTATGCCCATCAAGACGATCGTTGTGGGGACCGACCTCGGAGAGTCTGGTCATCGCGCGATGCGGCTCGCGATCGCGACTGCTCGGGCGACCAGCGCAACCCTTTGGCTCGTGCATGCGAGCGAGATGGGCTTGGAGCATCATCCGTGGTCCGACCTGCCCGTCGGTGCCCGGTCAGCTGCTCAAGCGCTTCGCGAGCGCCTGAAGGGCCGCTTCGAGAACTCGCTGCAAGAGCTCGAAAGCGAGCGCAAGGCATGCGAAGACCTCGGCCTGAGTTGCCAGACCTCCTGCGAAGAAGGCCGCCCCTGGGAGACAATCTTGCGCACCGCGGTTTCGGTCAATGCCGACCTGATTGCGGTAGGTGACCCAGCTGGCGCCATCGGCCTGCCAGAGCGTTTGCTTGGCTCGACGGCGGAACGCGTCGTCCGGCAAGCGCCCTGCTCGGTGCTGGTTTCATGTGGACGCCTTCGTGCAGACTACAGCGGGGCCCGCATCGCCGTGGGCGTCGATTTTTCTGGGCACGGGCTCGAGGCCGTTCGCTGGGCACGCGATGTGGCCAGCGCGATCGACGGCGACGTGTCGCTGCTCCATGTCGTGCCACACCCAATCACCGAGAGTAGGATGCCGACAGAGTGGCCGAGTGTGCTCGAGGGCCTCGCGTCCACGGCACGCTCGCGGCTCGAGCAGCTCATCGTGGCCGAGGGACTCAAGCCGAGCACGACCGTACAGGTCTTGGACGGGTCGATAGGGAAGACGCTCTGTAATGCCGCGGCTAGCATCAACGCAGACCTCGTGTTTGTCGGCTGCAGAGGGCAAGGCAGGCTCCGCGGCATGATGCTGGGCAGCGCCTCGCAGTATTGCCTTCGCTACTCGCCCGTTCCGGTTCTCACGGTTCGCCCCTGACCTGAGCGTCAGCCGCCGAATGCCGCTTCGAGCAGCCTCCGGGTCTCGTCTACGGATCGGGAGGTGTCCAATTGAACATACTCGGAGGGCTGTAGCTCGTCGATCGGTTCGAAGTGCTTTTCGAACTCTTCCAACAAGTCGGTTCTCGCGTCACTCTCATGCGTCCCCCCGCTTTCGCGTGCGGCCAGACGATCCAAGATCAACGCGCGGGGGGCTCTGCACTCGACCAGCATGAATGGGACACCGTGCCGGTTCGCCAAGCGGCGGGCTGCCTCTCGCATCGCCCCGGTGCGAAAAGAAGCGTCGATCACGACCGGACGCCCGGACGACAGCACGATGTCGGCAAGCCGTAAAAGCTCTCCGTAGACAGCTTCGGTAGCCCTGGCAGAGTACGCTCCGGACCAGGCTCCGCCCGGGAGACGTTCGGTCGGCTTCCGGTCCACGAGCTGTTTTCGCGTCCGGTCCGAGCTGAGCACTGGAGCGGCGAGCAAGTCGCCGATCGTCGCCGAGGTCCGGCTCTTTCCCGCGGCGATCATCCCTCCGACCGCGACGACCCGAGGTGGCACGAGCGGTGGGCGCTCGAACGCCAAAGAGAGAACGAAATAGCGTCTGGCCTCCTGACGCGCCCGCTCCCTTGCCTCAGGGGATGCCTCGGTGTCTGACGCTAGCAGTGATGCAACCTTGCCGCGGACGAAAGCGCGATAACTCTCGTAGAAGTTGACGACCGAATAGAGCTCATAGTCTTTGGATTCGCGGGCATAGCGCGCGAGAAACCGCTCCGCTAGGTCCACCCGACCGTGCCAGGCGAGGTCCATCGACAGGAACGCAATATCCGCGCAGACGTCGCCGTATCGGAATCGCTCATTGAACTCGATGCAGTCGATGATCGAGATCGACCCATCGGACGCGAAGTACACGTGCTCGAGCCTCAAGTCGCCGTGTCCGTCGCGGACACGGGCGGCAGCGGTTCTGGCGACGAAAGGAGCATCGTTGCGGAGCGTCTGCACCTGCCAAGCCTCGATCTCGCGAGCTTGCTCGGGCGTCAGATAGTCCCCGATCGAGCTCCGGGTTTGCTCGAAGTTCTCCTCGATGTTCTTGCGGATCGTCCTGACGTCCCCGTGCTTGGACGTCTCCGCGTCGCACCGTGCGCCGTCGTGGAATCGCGCGATGAGGACCGCGAGCGTGTCGATGTGTTTCGGCGTCAACAAGCCTCTTCGCAAGAGCTCGTCTGCCCGTCCCTCAATGGCCAGACGACGCATTCGAACGGCCCAGTCCACGGTCGCACCCTCTCCTGCAATTTGGTGGACGCCGGAAGCGTCCACCGTGACTGGCACGACATCGAGGTAGACATTTGACGCGAGCCGCCGGTTAAGCCGCAGCTCCGCGTCGCAAGCGGCTCGGCGCCTCTCGAGCGTGGTGAAGTCGAGGAAGCCCAAGTCGACCGGTCTCTTGACCTTGAACACCTCCTCGGTGCCCAAGAAGACCCAAGAGATATGCGTCTCGACCAGCTCGAAGCCGCTGGCCTCGAGATCCGCTTTCAGCGTTCCCATCACATTCCTGAGCAGCGAGGCCGCCAGTATACCCTTCGACAAGCTTCGGCCCACACGCTCGGCTCCCGTCGCACGCAATTCTATCGCCAGGACCTCAATTGGCGCATCGTTTGCGTCACCCGTCCCAAATAGCCACCGAAGCACGGTCCTCGACTGGGCACGGGGTTTGCTTCCCATGAAGCATCAGGACTGGAGGCAGCGATGACGACACGAAAGTTAGAGAGCTCGGACTGGCAACGATACTTCGACCAGGTCGCAAAGCAGCTCCCCACGATGCGGGTTGGCATCTCCATCATGGGCGAAAGTATCGGCGTGCAGCCCGAGAGTGAAGACAGCGTGTTGGTTGGGATTAGCTACGACTCGAATGACGAGGTGTTTGCCGTCGATGCGGCAAATATTTCTCACCGGGTGCCCAAGCCGAAGGAGATCTTCGTTCGCGAAGAGGCTGGAAGGCTTTCGAGCATCGAGGTCATGGCCGAGGACGGCACCAAGCAAATTATCGAGCTACGGCCGCTCCCCTCGTTGCCTGCTTCCTGACTTGCGGCTACGGAGGTCTGAAGATGGGTAAGACATGGATCTTGGTGGCACACGAGGCCGGCGCACGACTGTTTGCGAACGATGGGATCGGCCAGGGCTTGGCACTGGTTCAATCGATCGACCACCCCGAAGGCCGGGTGCGCGACCGAGACATCGACTCCGATCGTCCCGGCCGCTCGTTTCGCAAGAACAGCGGTGACCCGCGCCGCGCTTCTATGGGACAAAGCGAGAGCCCGCACGATAGGGTGGTCTCCGACTTCTCGAGAGCGCTCGCCGACAAGCTCCGACACGCTCGCGTGCAAAATCAGTTCGACCGCCTGGTTCTGGTGGCGCCTCCGCGGTTTCTGGGATTGCTGCGATCTTCAATCGATGGACCGACCTCGCAGCTGGTGATCGGCTCGATTCACAAAGACCTCGCCACCAGCAACGAAGCCGAGCTGATCCAGCATCTGGGTGAAGTGATCGTCATTTGACGGGCCGCTCGTTCGCAGAGCGCATGACACGATAAGGTAGATGAGATGGCCAACTTCGAAATGCCCGTGACCGAATACATGACTAGCCCCGTCGAGACGATTCGAATCGGCGAAAGCCTCGTCGCCGCCGACGCGATGTTCACGGAGCAAGGCGTCTCCGCTCTGGGTGTCGTCAACGACGCCGGTGAGCTCAAGGGTGTCGTCTCGCGGACCGACGTCCTGCACGCGGCGGTGTTCAGCCATGGCGTGACCTTTCGCATCCCCGATCGTCCGGTCGAGGAGATCATGCAGTCCCCCGCGCTTCACGTTCAAAACGATGCGGCCCTGGCGGATGTCGCCAAGATGATGCTGAAGAAGCACGTTCACCGGATCTTCGTGACCAACGCCGGTAAGCCCGAGGGCGTCATCTCTACACGCGACCTGATGCGAGCGGTTGGCGACAAGCGTATCAAGACGCCGATTTCCAAGATTGCCTCGGGCTCCGTGGTCAAGATCAAAGCAGACGATCCGATCGCCATGGCCGTCGATCGCCTGGATCTATCCAACAAGCATGGTCTGGTCGTGGTCGAAGGGGACTTCCCGGTCGGCATCTTCGACCAGGCTTGCGCGCTGCAAGCGCGCCGACTGACTCCGATCACCGCGGTCGAGAACGTGATGAACGTCTGCATCTTGATCCTCCCCGACGCGATGGGCCTCGGACGAGCTGCGGCGCAAGCCTTGGCGATGAACGTTCGCCGCATCTTGATCGAGAACGATCGAGGGGTGACCGGGATTGTTGGCGGACTGGATTTTGCGCGGGTGATGAAATGACCGCCCCAAGCGCGGATCACTGACCTCGGGTCGTCACAGCCATTTTTGGATGTGCATGCCGAGGGCCGCTGGCCTGAATGGGCTCCGATCCATTGGCCTGACTCGAAATCGCAACTCGTGACCGCCGCTGGACCTCACCGTGAAGGCGCCCCGCCAAGTGCTCCGTTCTTCGCCGTCGACCGTTTCGAATGGGACGACGATTCTCGAAGAGAGGTCGTGTAAGCGGCTGCCGTAGGTGACCACCACTTCGACCACCAACTCTCTGGCGTCGAGCCCCGGGTGATGCAGCGTGAGCTCGGCCGATACCGACGTGCCGACGATCAGCTCGTCACCGCTCAAACCGCCGAACCGGACGCGCTCCATCGAGATCTCGCTCCAGTGGCTTCGAATGGCTTCCGCCAGATCTGCCAAAGCGAACAGTGGTCGGTAGTTCGAGTCGCGCAGGGCGACCGCATCTTGCATCGCGGGCTCGTAGAAGTTGTCGGCATAGTCGGTGACCATCCGACGAGCGGAGAACCGCGGAATGATGCTCGCCATACTGGCCTTCATCCGGTCGACCCAGGCCACCGGGACCCCATCGGCGTTTCGATCGTGGTAGGTCGGTATGATCTCGCCCCCGAGGAGCGCCATCGTCACGGCGCGGTCGTAGGCGCTCGGGTCCTGAATCGAGGTCGCCGGCAGGTCGATCACCCAGCCGTTGTTCTCCTCGTAGCCCTCGATCCACCAGCCGTCGTCGACGCTCAAGTTGAGGCAGCCGTTGATGGCGGCTTTCATGCCGGAGGTTCCGCTAGCCTCGAGCGGCCGGGTCGGCGTATTCAACCAGACATCGCAGCCGGCAACCATTCGGCGCGCCGAATCGATCGAGTAGCCCTCCATGAAGATGACCCGGCCCGCCAAATCGGGGTGCTTCGTAGCCTGGTAGACCCTTTGCAATAGCGCCTGCCCGTGACCGTCGGCCGGATGGGCCTTGCCGGCATAGATGATGGTGGCGCCGGGATTGCCATTGAGTAGCTTCGACAGCCGCTCCGGTTCACTCAGGAGCAAGTCTGCGCGTTTGTAGGGCGCGAACCGTCGGGCGAAACCGATGAACATGCGACCTTCGTCGAGCCTTCCGAGGATGTCGCGGAGCAACGAGAGGTCTTCGCGCCGCCGGGTCCAAGTCTCGGTCAGGTGCTCTTTGAGCCAATCGACGTAATCCGCGCGGAGCTCGCGGTGTGTCGCCCAGATCTCGGCTGGGTCGTGGTCGTGCAACCATTTCCAGCTCTCAGGGTCGTCGATTTGGTTTCTCCAGTCGTGCCCCATTTCTCGTTCGATCAGACGTTGCCACCGAGGTGCGAGCCAAGTCGAAACGTGCACGCCGTTGGTAATGCTGGTGGACGGCACGTCGTCGGGGTCGCCGAACTCCGGGAAGAATTGGAGGAACATTTCGCGCGCAACTTCGCCGTGCTTGGCGCTGACCCCGTTGATTCGCCCTGCGTTTCGTACGGCGAGCGCGGTCGTGCCGAACTCGTTCGCCCCGCTCTTTGGCGTATTTCCCATCGCCATCAGGCGCGGCCAATCCATGCGAAGCACGTGCTCGAAGCGCGTCAAGTACGGGCGTATCATCTCCTCGGGAAAATGGTCATGTCCGGCCGGCACGGGCGTGTGTGTGGTGAAGACGGTCGTATTGCGGATGTACTCGAACGCCTCTTGAGACCGCAGGCCGCGCCTCTTGATGAGGTGGGCTGCACGCGCGAGGATCAGGAAGGCGCTGTGGCCTTCGTTCATGTGAAAGACGTCGGGGTCGATGTCGAGCTCGGTGAGCAGTTGGTAGCCTCCGAGGCCGAGGATCATCTCCTGTCGCAGACGGTGGCTGGTGTCCCCTCCATACAAGCGATTGGTGATCGCGCGGTCTTCGGGCTTGTTTTCCGGTAGGTTGGTGTCGAGCAGGAAGAGCGGCACCCTGCCGACCTTCAATTGCCAGGCCTGTACTTGTACCGGGCCGGTGGGCAGCGGCACCGTCACTCGGAGCGGGGAGTACCGCCCGACCATGACGGGCTCGAACGGAGGGCTCTCGAAATCGTTGGTGTCCCCGAGGTCCTCCTGTCGACCGTCCCGATCGATGCTCTGGTGGAAGTATCCGTCGTGGTAGGCAAGGCCGACTGCGCAGAGGGGCAGGTTCAAATCGCTTGCCGCCTTGAGGTGGTCGCCGGCGAGAATTCCGAGACCCCCCGAGTAGAGCTTCAAGAAGCCGGCGAGGCCAAACTCCATGCAAAAATATGCGATTCGTGGGTCCTGCGTTTCGGTGGACCCGATCATCTCTCGGTGGAGCCGCCCAACCTCTGCGATGTACTCCGCGTCGTCCGCCGCAGCCATGAGCCGACCGGGCTTCGCCTGGTCGAGGAGCGCATGCGGATTCTCCTCGACCTTGAACCAGAGGTCTGGATCGATTCGTTTGAAGAGCGCGGCGAC
>CAMYMX010000130.1 GCA_947259605.1 uncultured Polyangiaceae bacterium
AACTGGATCAGCACGACCGTGATCAACAAACCCGTCCAAACGTAGAAGCCAAACGGCGCCCAGGCGCCGAGCTCTTCGAGGAGCCCCCAGAATCCAAGCGTCACGATCGCGCCAAAGACAAGCGACGCCGACAACAGCAGCCTTCGATCGCGCACGTGCCGAAGCACCCGCTCGTGGATTTTCAGCTCCAGGATTGCGAGCACGGCAATTGCTAGGTAGGCGCGGGGTAGATGGTCCGCCGGCAAACTCGTCAAAAACAGCGTGTCACGCGCTGTCTCCATGACGGAATGCGCAGCCATGATCGCCAGCAAGCCGATGAAGCCCACAGCCAGGTTGCGTCGATCCTCTGGGCGAACGGAAAAGCGCATCTTTCAGCCGCAACCTAACGTCAAAACGGGCCCAGGCACATTTCTAGTGTGTTCCACGAGCCGGACAAGTGAGCTAGCCCCGACGCAGCGCTTCGAGCTCCTCCACCGAGCGCGGCCAGTCCCCCTTGAGGAGCCTCGAAAGCGCGCGGTCCGCCAGAAGCTTCCCGCCGGTTTGGCATGTCGCACAGTAGTTGGTTTCTCTCTGCGCAAAGACAATCCGCTGAATCGGGTCGCCGCAGGTCGGGCAGGGCTTGCCGTATTTGCCGTGAGCGGCCATCTCTGGGCGAAACGCCGTCACCTTCTCCGGAAAAGCATCGCCGCGTTGCTCGATGAGACGCGCCAACCATTCCGAGAGCACCTCCCGGGTGGCCGCGTGCAAGCGCTCGAGCTGCACCTCGGTCAGTCGCGTGGTCCAAATAAGCGGCGAGAGCTTGGCCCGGTGCAGAATTTCATCGGAGTACGCGTTGCCGATTCCACTCAAAATCCGCGGGTCAGTCAACGCGCGCTTCACGGTGTGATTTCGTTCGCGCAGCGCCGCACTGAAACTTGCGAAGTCGGTCTCGAGCGGCTCGATTCCGCCAGGGTCGTGCTCGCGCAGCGCTTCGTCACCGCGGCACAGATGCAGAGCGGCCCGCTTCTTTTTGCTGGCCTCGGTGAGCAAGAGCGTCCCGTCCTCGAAGTCAAAGGCGGCGAGTCCCAGTCGGCCGGGGATCTTGTGCCCCGGCGTTTTCCAGCGGAACCGGCCCGCGATCATGAGGTGAATCACGATGAAAAGATCTTCCTCGAGACCGAGCACGATGCGTTTGCCAAGCCGGCGCAAGTCGAGCACGCGTTTCCCGATGACCTCCTCGACCGAAGGATCCACGGTCCTCAGCAGAAACGGCGACGCGATCCGGACGCCCTGGAGCGTCTTGCCGACCACGCGCGGCCTCAGCGCATGAAGGTAGAGCTCGACGTCCGGCAGCTCGGGCATGTCTATCGAAACCGGGGGTCGAGCCGGTCTCGCAACCAGTCGCCGGTGAGATTGAAGCCCAGCACGCTGAGCGCGATCGCTCCGCCAGAGAAGAGGGCCACGTGCGGAAAGCGGAGCAGCACACTCGTGCCCTGGTCGAGCAATGCACCCCAGGACACGGCTTTCCCAGGCCCAAGGCCCAGAAACGAAAGCGTCGATTCCGCCAAGATCACCACCCCAAGGCCGGTCGTCGCCTGAATGACCAACGGACCGAGCAGGTTTGGAATCACGTGACGGAGCAGGACCTCGTGCGTCGGTATGCCGAGCGCACGCGCCGCTTCGACGAACTCACGCTCTCTCAGCGTCAGCGTTTCCGCCCTCGCAAGTCGCGCATAGAGCACCCAGCCATTGACCGCGAGCGCGGCGATCAGGTGCGTCAGGCCGGGCCGCGCGACCAGCGCAAGGACGGCGATGTTCAGCACGATTGCGGGAAACGCTTGCACGAGGTCTGCGATTCCGGTGATGGCGTGGTCCGTCAGACGCCCTGCGTAGCCCGCCCAGGTCCCGAGCAAGGTGCCGATCAGCACCGAGACACCGACGACGACGACGCCCACGATCGCAGCGAGCCGTGCGCCGTGAAGCAAGGCGCTCAAAATGTCGATCCCATTGTCGCCGGTGCCCAGCAGATGTGTCCAGGATGGAGGTTCGTACTCGTGCAGGAGGTCGATCGCGAGCGGGTCGTAGGGTGCGACCCAGGGGCCGATCAGCCCCAGGACGAAGAAGCCGATTACGATCGCCAGACCGAGTGGCGTCTTTCGAAGACGGGCACGCACCTTGCTCATGACAGCCTCACCCGCGGGTCGACCAACCCATACGCCAGGTCGACGAACAGGTTCACGCCGACGTAGATCACCGCGATGACCAGCACGCAGCCCTGAACGACTGGAATGTCGCGCGAGAAAAAGGCATCCAGAAAGAGCGTGCCGAGCCCCGGCCGCTCGAAGATCTTCTCGGTCACCACCGTCCCAGAGAGCAGCGCACCGAGCTGTGCCGCGCCGATGGTCATGACCGGGAGCAAAGCGTTTCGAAGCGCATGCCGGAGCAACAAGGGCACTGAGGGGACACCCCTGGCGCGGGCCGCGGTGATGTATTGCTGGGCGAGCACCTCGATCATCGCGGCGCGCGTCTGTCGAGTCAGCACCGCCGCAAGCGCGGTTCCAATCGTGATCGCAGGCAAAATCAGCGCCTCAGGGCCCGCTAAGTCGTCTCCGGGCAAGGGCAGCCACCGAAGCTTCACGCCAAAGGCGAGAATCAGGAGCGGCCCCAGCCAGATGTTCGGGATTGCCAGGCCTGCGACCGCGACCGTCGAGGCGATCTTGTCCCAGCCTTTGCCCGCTTGGGCCGCCGCGATCGTGCCGAGAGGTATCGCGACGAACCAGGCCACGAGTAAGGCGGCGATCGCCAGCACGATCGTGTACGGCAGGACGTCGCGCATCATCGACCAAACCGAGCGATCGGGCTGCCTAAACGAGGTGCCCATACTGCCGTCAGCCATGTTACCGAGGAAGGACAGGTACTGTTCCCCGACGGGCCGGTCGAGATCGAGCGCCCGGCGAAGCTCGGCTTTCTCTTCAGGGCCGGCCTGGTCCCCGAGGATCGCTTCCACCGGGTCACCTGGGATCAAGCGCACCAACAAGAAGACTATCGTGACCAGGCCCACGACGGTCAGCAGCGCGCGCAGAAGGCGACCTGCCAGATACCGCAAGAGGCCCGGGGACATCATCCGGACCATAGTACGCCCAATCCTCGTCTGCGTCGGTTAACTGCCGTCGAAGGCTACATCCCGGCGTCGAGCTCTGGCTCCGATTGGAGAGAGTCCAGCGTGACCCCTGGGGCCAGGGCGACGCAGATCTTTGCTTCCGCCTTGAAGATGTTGAGGTCGATGATGCGCGCGACGCGCTCCTCGATCGGGAGGTTCTCGCTGAAGCCGCCACTTTGCGTGATGTTCGCCGGCAGCACGCAGCTGTATTCCGACCGGCGGCAGTCCCTCGTGTCGTCGCAGGTCTTCATGCACCAAGTTTCCGCCGTGCGGCTCGGGACGAAGCGCCACTCGACGCAGGCCCCCTCGGGGCAGGTATCCGCATCACAGGCAAAGATCGTGCAGTATCCGCCGGGCTGAGACAGGTCGCACTGCCGCTCTCCGGTGACCGAGCAATCGACGGAGTTCCCGCAGCCGTCCCCGATGTGCATTTTGCAACCAGTTAGCGCGAGAACGGCAAGCAAGGAGATCGTGGCGCGTCGCATCGTCAGCGGCGGAGCATACGGGACCCTTCGAGCGATCGCCAATCGCTCTGCGTCGGAGCAAATGAGTGTTAGATTCCCTCCACATTGCGACGTTTTTGGCTCGGGGTGGGGTGTGCATTCTTGATCGGCGCTGGGGCGCTGGCCGAGGATGGTCTCGAGCGCGTCGCGTCCTTGGTCCGCACCGGAGACGAGCGCGGGGCGCTCAGAGAAATCGCCCTCCTACCCGAACGACGGAGCGACGAGGATGCCGTGCGCTATCTCGAGGGTCGCCTGCTCCTGGCCGTCGGCCGCTCTTGCGAGGCGATGGCTACTCTGGCGCGAACCTCGTCGACCCTTCCCGAGTCGATTCGGGACGATTCGCTACGCCGATGGGCGACGGCCGCCGCCGAATGCGGGAACTGTGCCGAAGCGCGACCGGTGCTTCTCCGCGCCGGCTCGCCCAGCGTCGCGACGAGTCGGCGAAATCGTGCCATCGCTGCCACGTGTGCGGTGCAGCTCGGTGAGCTCGAGACGGCCGCCGAAGAGCTTCATGGCCTGACACGCTCAAAGCGCGGCGTGAGGAACCGAGTTGCTCTTCTTGCAATCTTGTCCGACGTATACGTCGAGCTCCAGCGCCCCGACGACGCCCAAGAAGCCGCGCTAGAGGCTTGGGTTGCCGCCGTTCAGCCCGGTCAACAAGCTGCCGCGCGCGAGCTGGAAGAGCGCGCCTCCCCAAGCCTTGCCAATCGAATTGAGCGTGCGGAGGCCATGGTCGCTGCGCTTCGGTTCGACAGAGCCGTCCAAGAGCTCGAAGCGATGGAGCTCGAAGCAGACTCCGCGCTTGCGGCACGTTGGCACCATGTCTACGGGATGGCGCTATTCCGAACGCGCAACCGTTACCTCGATGCAGCGCGTACGCTTCACCGGTCGGCGTTGCTCGGCGGCGAGCACGAAATCGAGGACGCGTTCCATTCGGCGCGAGCCCTCTCCCGTGCGGACCAGGACGCGCGGGCCATCCGAGCGTACCGGCGTTTCGCGCGAAGCTATCCTCGTCACAAGCGCGCTGCCGAGGCTCGCTTCCTCGCGGCCTGGCTCGAGATTCGACTCGGTCGCGCCAATGGTGAGAAGCAAATGGAGCGGCTCGTGCGGGGCACCTCCCAAGTGCGCGGTCGATGGCGTCGCGCCGCGCTGTGGGAGCTTGGTTTTCGTGCTTTTGAAACGCGACGATACGCTCGGGCCACTCGTTTTCTGCGACAGTACACGCCGCTCGCGACCACTCCGATGGATGAAGCGCGGGGTTACTATTGGCTCGGCCGAGCCTACCGACGTGGCCCCAACGCGCTCGACGCCTACCGCGAGGCGATCGCGGTCGAGCCCTTGCATTGGTACGGGGTCTTGGCCGCAGCGCGAATCGAAAAACTCAAACACGAGCCCCCCAAGCCGTTCGAGAACGCGGTCTCTCCAGCCTCGGTCGAGGTTCCCGACCAACCATTGCCACTGCCCCAAATCTTCGAGGTCTATCGCGGCCTCGGCCTCGACCTCGACGGCATCGCCTGGCTGAAATCGAATGAGAACGCTCTGCTTGCAGACCAGCGAAGGCCACAGCGTATCCCGATCTTGATCCAGCTGTATCGCGATGCGGGTGCCTATCGCGAAGCGCTGCTGGTTGCGCGTCGGCGCATGGTCTACCTCCAAAGCGACCCGTTGCAGCATCGCTGGTGGTGGGACGCGGCCTACCCGATGCCTTGGCGGTCCGTCATCGACGAGTATCGCGGGGAGCTGCCGCGTGCGCTCATCTACGCGACCATGCGTCAGGAAAGCGGGTTCCGTCCGGAGGTCGTGAGCAGAGCTGGTGCCGTTGGACTGATGCAGCTGATGCCGGAGCTCGCAAGCAAGCTCACCGGCGCGGCGGTTACACGGCCGATGCTGCGCGTCCCCGAGACGAACATCAGGCTCGGGCTCGAAGAGATGGCCGCGCTCGCGGAGGAGTTCGATCAGGTGTATCCGCTGAGTATCGCAGCCTACAATGCAGGCAAGAGTCGAGTGAAACGTTGGCTCAAGGAGAGCCGAAGAATGGAGCTTGATCGCTTCGTCGAGCGGATCCCTTTCAACGAAACGCGCAACTACGTGCGTCGCGTCAGCACGCACTACGCCCGCTACGCCTACCTGGACGACCCGGAATCGGGTTGGCCCGCGCTGCCCGCCTTCGTTAACCCCTGATTTGCCACGCTTCCACCCTTCGATAGACTGTTCTCAACGATTTGGGTTGCCCGCGATGGGGTCGAAGGCCAAGAAATGGCCGGATCCTTTCGCCAGGCCTGAGAACACGGATGAACTTCACAGCTGCAGGGCTCTCTGACGTCGGACTTCAGCGAGAGCACAACGAAGATAGCTACTGCATCTTGTCAGAGCATCGCCTGTTCGTGGTTGCCGATGGCATGGGCGGCCATCGCGCCGGCGACGTTGCAAGCCGCATGGCGACCTCGGAGATGACGGCCTACTTCGACGCAACCAACGCAGATGGTGCGGGCGTCGAATGGCCAACCAAGAACGACCCAGGGATGACCCCCGACCAAAGCCGGCTCGTGTCGGCGGTGAAGCTCGCCAACCAGCGAATCTTTCAAACATCGATTCGCAACCGTTCGGTCCAAGGCATGGGTACGACGGTCGTTGGCGCCTTGTTCAACCGGGATGACCTCAAGCTCCACGTCGCGCACGTCGGCGACAGCAGGGCCTATCGTGTTCGTGGTGACGAGATCATTCAGCTCACGAGGGACCATTCGCTCTTGAACGACTATCTGCTCGTGATGCCAAACCTGTCGGATGCGCAAAAAGAGCGACTTCCGAGCAATGTCATCACACGCGCGCTCGGCATGCAGCAGGCGGTCGCCGTCGATGTATCTGTGGCGGAAGTCGCACCAGGGGATGTGTACCTCCTCTGCTCCGATGGCCTCAACGGTATGGTCGGAGATGAGCGCATCCGCGAAATCATCCGCGACGCCGGTGCGGACGTGGAAACAGCCGCCAAAACCCTGGTCTCTCAAGCCAACCAGAACGGGGGCGAAGACAACATCACCGTCGTCGTCGTCCGAATAGCCGAATAATCATGCCCAAAAATCTCGCGATTCATCAATTGCTGGACTGCTCGGAACAGGAATTCTGGGACCGAATCTTCCGCTGCGAAAAGTTCAATGAGTACCTGTATGAGGGCCTCGGCTTCGAATACGAGCTCGAGGAATGGAATCCTCAGACCGGCTACCGGCGCGCCAAGGTCCGGCCCGCGCAGCAGATGCCACATGCGGTCGCACGAGTCCTGGGCGACCGCTTCAGCTACATCGAAGAGGGCAACTTCGACTCCCTGACCGCGACCTACCACTTCGTCGTCATTCCCTCGACCATCGCCGACCGGATTCGAGTCAAGGGGACCGTGAGCGTCGAAGCGGTCTCGCCGCATCAGTGCGAGCGCCACGTGACTCTTGAAATCGGTGCGAACGTTCTCGGCTTGGGCCGTTTGATCGAAACGTATTTTGCGGCGACGACTCGTGCACAGTACGCCAAGAACGCAGCGCTCGTGAACGATTACTTGGCCAACTTGAGCTAGCGGCCGGCTGGGCGTCCACCTTTGCGGGGATCGCTGGCGGCTTCGAGCCTACGCTTCGCCGACTGCTCGATGTAGATCAATTGCACGTTTGCAACGTTGTGAATCGGCTCGACTCGATGGCCGAACGCGACCAGCGCGTCTTGGAGGGCCGAGTCCAGAGGAGCGACTTTCTCGACGCGAAGCGTTTCGGGAACCCCCTGGTGGTGAATGCGAGGTGCCGCGACGGCCTCTGCAGCACTCATGCCATGAAGCAAGACATTCATCGCAACCTGCTGCGCTGCGGTCACGATACGGCTTCCTCCCGACGCGCCCACGCAGAGGGTGGGCGCGCCATCGTCGAACACGATGGTCGGAGACATCGTCGATACCGGACGCTTCCAGGGCCCCGGCAGGTTTCGAGCCCCCCCGACGAGGCCAAAGGCGTTGGTCTGGCCGATGCCGCTGGCAAAGTCGTCCATCTCGTCGTTCATGACGATACCTCCACCGGTGAAGCGGGCTCCAAAGGGAAGGTTCACGGTGGTGGTTACCGAGGCCACGTTTCCCTTGGCGTCGACGACGCAAAGGTGAGAGGTCCCTGCGTTGTCAGGTGCGGCGACCTTGGTCCCGGTCCACTCGATTGGAAGGTCGTAGTCCTCGCTCGGATGAGCCTTGCCGTCCGCGGCGAGCTTGGCGCGCGCGTCGATCCGGGAAGCGTCCATCATTTTGTCGAGCGGTAAGATCACCTGGTCCGGGTCACCGAAATAGCGCTGCCGATCGAGAAAGGGCCCCTTCCAGGACTCCGCCATCGCGTGCAGCAGCGGGGCGCCGTAGCTCGGTCTCGGTCCGACCGCTTTCTCGAGAATGGAGAGGCTTTGGATCATGGTGAATCCG
>CAMYMX010000131.1 GCA_947259605.1 uncultured Polyangiaceae bacterium
CGTTCACGAAGACGCGCTGGCCCGACTTCAGACGCCCCCTGTCCCGGAGCCCCTGAAGCGCCGTGCATCCAACCGTGGCGGCCGCTGCCGCGTCCTCATGGCGAAGACCAGGCGGCTTGAGCCCTACCGCGTTCGGTTTCACCGCGACGAGCTCGGCAAAGCTCCCCTGCTTGGTCGATGGCGAATACGGAAGATGGCCGAACACCTCATCGCCAACCGCGCGCCCCTGGGCGTTCGCGCCGACTTGCTCGACGACCCCGCTGAAGTCGAATCCGATTGCCGTTGGAAAATTCTTGGCATGAAGAAACCCGCCTCCGTCTTTGCCACGAATGACCTTGAGGTCGGCGGGGTTGATCGACGCTGCACACACGCGAACCAGGATCGTACTGTCCGTGACTTTGGGGGGCTCGATCTCGCCAATCCGCACGCCTTCGATCGCCCCGTACTTGTCGAGAATTGCTGCCCGCATCCGACCTTCCCTCTAGCTCGAAGGTCCCTGTGTATCACAGCCCGGCCCTAAGCTCACCCCGCTCCGCGATCAGAGAGATCATGGGCGCGTCAGGAAGGTTAACCGTGCTTGCTCTCGTGTGCCTTCAACGTGCGGTTCACCTTGGTCAGCGCGTCGAGCATGCGGTCGTGAATCGAGGCGCCGCGGTTTTTGGCGTCGGTCAGTGTCGCGGTGTGTGCGGCACACAGGTTCTTGGCATCGCGCCAGCGTTCAGCGAGCCCTTCGGCCCATTGCCGAAACCCCTGGGCGGCACCGGCTCGCTTTTGCAGTGCCTTTCCAAGGGTCGGATGAAAGCTCATCGAATCGGTCCGTCCAAGCAACCGGGCCGCCTTCGGAAACCGGATGTACATGAGGGTGTCGTCGACGTGAATTGACTTCGACGCGCGGTGCAAGGCGAGCACCGACGAGAAATGCACGTTCTCGTTGGACGAAATGAAGTCGACACCAAGCGGCACCGAGAAGTCGAAGTCGTCCGCAAACATCTCATGCAGCGCGGGATCCTCCGTGCGCTCCGCTTCCCACGGAAGCTCGGGGAATCGAGAAAGGTGACGTGCAGTGCCGTAAAGCCGGGCATCCGGAAATCGCTCTTGCATCTTGCGCGCATAGACGGTGTGAAACGGATGTACGTTCAAGATCGCCTCGACGTCCTTGCCGCCGTTGGTCAGCTCCAGAACCCGACGCTCAACGTCCCCGCTCAGCGCATAGGAATCGAGGAACACGAACCTTCCGTTGCTTCGCCGGATGAGGGACGCCTGGGTGCCGATCTCGATGATTCCACCGATCTTGAATGATCCGCGGATGTTCCAGAAACCGTCCGCGACTTCGATGATGTGTGGCTGCATGCCTGCCGATCCGTCCTGGGCGAAATCTTACCAGGTCCGAGCGCGAGCGACGTGGGTATTCGGAGGCTTTCACCCGAGTCAGCGCTAGCCAGGGCCGTCGACTCACTAGTCCCGCGGCGGCAAGCCATGCACCAGTGTGAGGAACTCCATGTTGGTGCCGGCGCGGCGGTGCTCCGAAAGAGCCTGATAGTCAGGGTCTGCCCACCAGGCGCGTGCATTCTTTTCGGACGGGAACTTGAAGATTACGATGCGGCCAGGAGGCGGTGACGAGCCCTCGAGCGTGTCGCTCTGGTCATCGAAGGTGAAGAACTCGCCGCCGTGGCGTTTCAAGATCGGAAAGAAGCCCTTTTCATACTTCCTGTAGGTCTCCGCATCGTGGACGACGAAATTGGCGATCATGAAGCAAGGCACATCGGGCACGGCTCATCTCCTTTTCTTGGACAAGTCATGCGAGAGGAACGTGCCTCTGTCAACGTCGTTACCAACTCGATCGAGTCAACGAACGCTGTTGTCAGTAGTTGAGGTGGAATGCGTTGCGGCTGTACCGCTCGCTTCTGCGCGCGGCCTGGGAATCCGCCCAGTCGAGCACTTCGCGTTTACTCGGGTCGATCGCCAGGAGCAATCGCGCCGTTGCGGAGGCGCGCGCATCGAAGCCCTTCTCGGAATACAAGTGGACGGCGCGCTCGTAGGCAATCACCGCTTCGGCGCCGCGTCCGATTCGACGCAAGAGGTCGCCCTTGCGGTGCGCCCAGCGGGGCTCATCCGGCTTGCGCTTCTCAATTAGCTCGTAGACGTCGATCGCTTGGTCGAATCGTTCCGCTTTGAGCGCTCTGCTCAGCTCAGAAAGTAGGTCGGTGGTCTTACTCTCGTTGCGACGCATCCGCTTGTCCGGGATTAGGTGCTGCAGCACGTGAGACGGAATACGCATCGGACTGTTGAGGAGACACCCATTCAACGCCCCTGTCCATAAGTAATTCTTTACTCATTTGCGGTGCGCAGACTCTGCGGCCCGCATTGAACTGAACGGACTTCCATCGCTTGCTGAACAAACCTTCAATCTGGACTCTGCTGCTTCCCGAGGGGGAATGCGCCCGCTGCGCGCTCAGGCGCGCCTTCGCGGTCGAGCCGGCGACCCGCCAAGGTCGTCATACTCGTCGTCCTCGCTCCGAAACACGCGTAATCGTTGAACGACGTTCGACACGGGCGGGATGCGTTCGGCCAGGCCGACCAGCCGATTGATCGTGCCGTTGCCACTCCGGACACCCTTCGCCTCGACCGGCATATCAGCGATCCGCGCACTGACATCAGCGCGCGTCCTGGCGAGGCGCTCGGGGTCGGCGCTGAGCTGGGCTGCAAGCCGGCGTTTTTCCGCGAAGTTCTTTTCGCTCAGCACTTTGCCGAACGAACGCAGACCAGCGATCTGGAAGTCGTGCTTTTTGAACAGCCGGTAAATCTCCTTGACCCGGTCGACGTCGATCTCACGGCCCAGGGTGTAGCTCTCGAACCGGCCCTCCATCGCGAGCAGTGCAGTCTCGGCCAGGCAAGCGTACGCGGTGCCCTTGGGTAGGCCGATGTCATAGCCGATGTCGATGTCGCCCGGGATGAGCACCTCGCCGCTCTCGATGACCGCCACATCCGGGCGCAATGCTGCTTCCTTTGCGCCGATGTCCGGCGGGCGGGCGACGTCGCAAATCACCGCTCCTGGCTTGCAGGTGCTGATGTCGAGAATGCGTTGGCCGAAGGCGGAGGTCGCCGTGACGACGAGGTCGCAGTCTTTGGCGAGATCGCCCGGTCGCAGCGCAATCGTCACCCGAGTACCGGGCGTCTCCTTCTCCATGGTGCGCTTCAGGTCGATGAGCTTTTCGGGTTCGATCGACACCAAGACTACGTCGTGAATGGCCTGCGCCAGGAGCCGCGAACACACGGCGCCAATCGATCCCGTCGCGCCGATGATCATCGCGCGGCCCTTGGTGAGGTCGGTCGCGCCCATGTTGACGACGGCCTGCTTCGCAGCTTCGAGCGTGGCCGCAACCGTCAGGCTGTTCCCGCTGGTGATGGCGATCGAAGCCTCGTGCGCAACGGTTGCACCGGCGTCACCGACGACGCTGGTGAACGCCCCGAGCCCCATCAGTCGGCACCCATGGCGCTCCGCCATCCTGGCCGCGTCGTTGAGGCGGTTGTACGTGAACCGCGGACGATGGCGCATCATCTGTCGCGGCGTGGAGCCGAGGGCGAAGAGATGGCCCTCGATACGCTGGCCGGTGGTCGGCGAGCGCCCGCCCGCGATTCGCCCGACGTACATCGGCCGGAGATAGGCAGCCGTTTCCTCGACGATGCGGTCCGGAAGGAACTTGGTCCACTTGAAGTCGGGATGCTTGTGCACAAAGCCGATGTCGAGCGGGTGAATGACAAAGGCAAATCGGTTGATCCCCTCCTCATCGGCCTGGAGGTAGCGGATGGCGGGACTCCAAGAGATTTCGGCCATGAGGTTCAGATACGAATCCTCGGTGAGCGATGCCGTCGGGTCCTCGCGCCACGCGACCAAGACCGCCTCGATGACCGCCGCCGAGTGACGCGCCACCGCGACGCCCTCCTCGAGAGACGGCATCAGCACGACGAGGATGGTCGTCCCGCGCGCGCGGAAGTCGGCGATGTCTTCCTCGGTCGCACTTGGCACGACGACCGTCTTCTTTCGCAGGTCGAGCGGTGCGACGTGACGAATCATGCTGGCGTCGCCAGCGATGACGTCGGCCCAGCGGAAATGCGTCGTGGCTCGGCGAGTCCAAGCGGCTCGCGGCGGCGAAATCTTGTCGAGGGGTGCGTCCTTGAGCACCTCGAGGGTCGGGGCGTCGGCGGTTCCAAGGGTTTCGGGGCTGCCGAGGCCCGGCACGTCGGGCAAGCCGAAGAAGATCTCCGGATCGAAGTAGTCGACCCGCGGCGTCAAACGGCCTAGCGCATTCGCGAGGCCGACGTGATTGAGACCCGGTACCATGAGCACGCGTTTCTGGCTGAAGATCCCGGGCTGTGCTCGGTCGGCGAGCACGACGCTCCACCGCTCGAGACCAGGTCGCACGCCGCTGCCGTCGACGACGGGTGTCCGGGTGGCGATGGCCGCCAACTCTTGCCCCATTTGGTAGCGCCGATGCGCATCGCCGAGCTCCAGGTCCTTTGGAATCCCGTCGAGGGCGATGGCGTCGACCATCCCATCGTGCTCCCGCAGCAGCGCCCGCGCGTGGTCCAGGTCACGGGCGCAGCCGCGCCACAGAACCTCCGCACGGCGGTCACCCAACTGGGCCGTGAAGTTCTCGTTCCCTTCTCCGAGGTGTATGACGAGACAGCGTTTCATCTCAATCTCCTCCACGTCATGAGCCGCGTTCGGGAGCCTAGTACGGCCAGACGGCTCGGCAAAGCCCGACCGTCAAAATCCTACCTCGAGGAGCCGACAGAGCGCCGCATCGTTCAGACCACTGCGGAAACGGTCATCGCAATGCGCTTACCGTCGAGCGCGGCGCTGACGATGCCGCCCGCATAGCCTGCGCCTTCGCCGGAAGGGTACAGCCCGCGAATGTCTGGCGATTCGAGGGTGTCCCCGTTGCGGGGGACGCGCACCGGTGAGCTCGTTCGCGTTTCGACGCCCACCAAGACCGCGTCGTCGCCGAGAAAGCCAGGCATCCGAGCGGCAAAGCGCGCGAGCCCCGCACGCAGGGGTTCCGAGATGCGGACCCCAGCGGCATCGACCACTTCATCGAGCTCCGTCGCGGTTAATCCTGGCCGGTAGCTGCTCTGTGGCACCCGGCTCGAACCTCTACCCGCAACGAAGTCCTTCATGAGCGTGGCCGGCGCCCGAAGTCCGCCACCGCCCGCTTCGTAAGCCGCGCGTTCGATCTGCTCCTGAAAGCGCACCCCGCCAAGAGGCCCATCGAATCCCTGCGCTTGCCAGTCCTCGGGCTCGATCCCCACCACGATTCCCGAGTTCGCAAACGGCGAGTTTCGCTTCGATAGGCTCATGCCGTTGACGACCTGCGCGCCGGGCTCGGTTGTTGCGGGGACGATCCACCCCCCCGGACACATGCAGAACGAAAAGACGCCACGGTCCTCGACGGTTGTAGCAAGGCGATAGTACGCGCTCGGAAGCGCGGCATGGCCCACATCGGCTCCGTACTGGATTCGGTTGATCAGCGCCTGCGGATGCTCGACTCGAACGCCCAGCGCAAACCCCTTTGGCTCCAAGGTGACGTGCAGCTCGTCGAGCATCTCGAACACGTCACGCGCGGAATGCCCGGTCGCGAGCACGACTGCGTCTGCTGCGAACGAACGCCCATCGGCAAGCTCGACACCGCACACGCGGCGCTCACGCCCTCGACTCTCGACGACGATGCGCTCGAGCCTCGACTCGAAATGAAACTCCACGCCCACGGCTTCGAGTCGTTCGCGCAAGGCCGTGACGACTTTGGGAAGCCGATTGCTACCGATGTGCGGACGCGCGTCCACCAAAATCTCTGGAGGCGCCCCGTGAAGCGCGAGGATCTCGAGCACATCGCGCACCGAGCCCCTCTTGTGCGCCCGTGTATACAGTTTCCCGTCACTATAGGTCCCGGCCCCGCCTTCCCCGAAACAGTAGTTGCTATTGGAATCGACCCGACCCTCGCGATTGAGGAGCGCGATGTCGCGCCGTCTAGGCTGAACCCGCTTCCCGCGTTCGATGATCCGGCTGGCAATTCCGTGACGCGCGAGCTCGTATGCGCAGAACAAGCCCGCCGGGCCTGACCCGACGATCACGACCCGTGTGGGAGATCGAACCTCTTGCGGATGAGGCAGCGCCCACTCGTCCTTGGAGGCTGCGGGCCCGACGCCGAGCAAGACGTGAAAGCGGGTGTGCTTGCCGCGGGCGTCGATCGCGCGCCGCAGGACATGAAGCTCGGGCAGCTCGTCAATCGGCACGGCGAGCTTCTTCGCAGCAGCCGCGCGCACCGCATCCGGGTTCTGCGCTTCGTCGAGCGCAAGAAAGATTTCGATCGGGTCGTCTGCGAATGGTTCGCTCATGATCTAGCGCGCCCACCTGGACGCCCGTGCCCGCTTCTCCTTGCTCCTTTCCGGGAGCTCGATCAAGGCCTGGCAGCGATCGTCGACTGGGACGCGAAGCAGCCTATGCTCCTGGCATGGCCCCGCCCTCCCTCAACGCGCCTCTGCGTCACACCGCCAAGCTCACCGAGGGCGAACGCGTGGCACTGGACGCGTTTCAGGTGCGGGCACTGCGCCACCGGGAGATCAGGGAAAAGGAGGCCTTCACCATCGTGGATCGCGAAGGGCATTTCTTTCGCGCTTCGCTGAAGGTGATGAAGAAGAGCGGCGGTGAAGCCCTCGTCTACGAACAGATGGTGAGCTCGACCGAATCACCTGCGGACATCACCCTGCTCTGCGCTGTGCTCGCAAGGCAGCGAATGCTCGTTGTCGTGCAGAAGGCGACCGAGCTAGGCGCGACGCGCATCGTCCCGGTGCTCTCCGAGCGCTCGGTGCAACGTGATGGTCTAGGACATGAAAAAGCCCATGCATGGCCGAAGCAGGCCTTGCGCGCTGCACGCCAGTGCCGGCGCGCGAGCCTGCCCGAGGTGCGCGAGGCGATCGAGCTGGCCTCAATTCTCGAGGATGAGTGCTTCACCGACGCCGACCTGTGCGTCTACTTGGATGACCGGGAATCCAATCCACGCGCCCTCGACGGCACCGAGCCGTGGGCCGATCGTGCGGGACGCCGCATCGTCTTCGCCGTGGGTCCCGAGGGAGGCTGGAGCGACGACGAGCGGGCCATGCTCGAGACCCGAGGCGCTGTTCCTTTTCGGCTCGGCGGACGAGTTCTGCGGGCGGAGACCGCCGTCTTCGCCGGCCTCACGCTCCTTCAACACGCCTACGGCGACATGTAGAGAACGTGGTCGCCCCTGGTTCGCTCTTGAGACCACAGTGCGGAAGCGATGACCCTCTCCCCACGAATCGTCCCAGCCAGAAAAACTGAAGGGCAGGCCTTTCCTGCGCGTCGCTGGTGTGGTTTAGTTGGGCCATGAGGCGATGTGGGCTGATTCTGATTGCAGTCGCAGCTGGCCTGCTCCATCTGGCCGGCTGCGATCGGGTGGGTGGGGAGTGTGACAACCCAGGCTCCACGGGAGATTGTGCGTCTGGATTCATCTGCACCTTTACGGGCAGCCCCGAGCCCCTCAATCCTGGCGACTTCGTGACACCCAATCTAGTCTGCCTTCGGGTGTGCGACACGGTGACGGACTGCGGCGAGGGCGAGAAGTGCCAGATCGTCTTCTGCTCTGACCAAAAGAGTTGCCAGACGAGTCCGATACCAGACGCGATAGGCAGCCTCTGCACGGGCGGTGCCGGAGGTGCAGGCGGCAGCGCCGGTGCAGGCGGCAGCGCTGGAGCAGGCGGCAGCGCAGGTGCAGGCGGCAGCGCAGGTGCAGGCGGCAGCGCAGGTGCAGGCGGCAGCGCAGGTGCAGGCGGCAGCGCAGGTGCAGGCGGCAGCGCAGGTGCAGGCGGCAGCGCCGGTGCAGGCGGTAGCGCCGGTGCAGGCGGAAGCGCAGGTGCAGGTGGAAGCGCAGGTGCAGGCGGCAGCGCAGGTGCAGGCGGCAGCGCAGGTGCAGGCGGCAGCGCAGGTGCAGGTGGAAGCGCAGGCGCAGGCGGCAGCGCCGGTGCAGGCGG
>CAMYMX010000132.1 GCA_947259605.1 uncultured Polyangiaceae bacterium
ACGGCTTTCAGATCGACTTCAAGTCAACACTTGATCTGCTCAACAGTTTCTTCGATCCCGAACATGCGGAGGACCTGTGTGCGTCGCTGACCGATTCCGACCGCCTTCCCATCTACGTGTACAACCGGATCGGAAAACAGCCGCGAGGGCCGTCGCTGCCTTCCATTGCGTAGGCCTTCCGCACATGGTGAAGGCGACCAAGGCCGTTGCCGACAGGCGCGCCGAACTGCTGGATGTCGTGAAGGAGGCGAGCTAGCGCCTCGTGCCGGCGACCTCCAGCACACGACCATACGAAGGACTATCCTACCGCTCTACCCAATGAATGCTGGACGAAAAGTTGTTCTCTGGGCCGCTGCCGCGGTCCTGATAGTCGTGTGTGGGGCCTGCCTGTGGTGGATGTTCGATCCGATAGATCGGTGTCTCGATCGTGGTGGACGATGGGACTACGAGACACGACAGTGCGACTTTGGAGTGGGCACCCAGTAAAGAAGTCCGCCCGAGCCTCGGCTCCGCCTTGGCGGAGAACGCTAGCGCTCGACTGGGGCTGTTCGGCTCCTCACATCGTCGACGTAGACGGCGATGACACGATTTGACGCCTTGTCGAAGACGACGCTCGGAATCACCGCTGCGACGGGATGATGATCGTAGTACCAAACCACCTCAGGTCTCCCCGATCGGGTGTACAAGTGCTCTTCCGTGCGGATTGGATCGAATGGAACGGCACCAGAGACTTCGTCCATCGAAATCCCCAGCTCGATCTGCCATAGGGCGTCGCGAATCTCGTCGTAGGGGCCGTGCCAGATAGCCCTCTCGGACGCCACAACGACCAAGAGCAGGACCGCCACCGCAGTCAGCGCCCTAAGACCTCCTTTTCGCGTTTGAGCCATCGTGGGACCTAGCTCTCGGACAGTATCGTCATGACGGCGAAGCCTCGAGAGAAACAATGATCCAGAACGGCAGGTCCATCTATCCAAGGAGCCTATCTAAGAGTTGCGCGGATTGGGAGCCATGTTCCCACGTCGTCGCTCTGAAGTTGACGCGGCGATGCGCAATGAGACGATATGAAGTGACGAACCGTGAATATGTCGATGGGGTTAAGTCCCGGTCATGTTTGAGTTTCTGTTGGGTTTTGTTTGCTTGCGTTGTGTCGCGTACAGTCGGCTTCGATGCTTTGGGAGCAAGAGGTCGGCGGGTCGAATCCAGTGGCCCCGACTAGTGTGGAGTAGGTATCTTGTCGATTCGATGCAGTTGCCGCAGACAAGCCAGGTTCGAAAAGCCACCCTCAACGACCTGAGCGCAATACTCGATATCCTAGCCGACGCGTTCGAGCCCGACCCCGTCATGAAGTGGGTCACACCAAAGTCGACCTATCCGAGGTACGTGTTCAGCCTCACGGTCCCGAGCTGTATGAAGCATGCGCACACCTACATCACCGAAGACGGATCTGGAGCAGCGTCTTGGTTGCCACCCCGCCAAGCGTTGCAGTCGCCGGTGAGCCTGGGTGTGGTCTGGAAGGGCCTGACCGAGTACGGGCCCAACAGCTTGATTCGCGGGCTCGCCACGCTGATCCAGACCCAGAAGTGCCATCCTGAAGAGGACCACTACTATCTGTTCACAATCGGGACTCGCCGATCGCGACAGCGCAGCGGTGCAGGCGGCGCATTGATGCGCGAAGTCCTCACAAAGTGCGACGACGAACGAATGCCCGCCTACCTCGAGAGCTCGAACGGAGACAACCTTCCGTTTTACAGACGCCACGGATTCGAAGTGGTGGACGAGCTGCGACTCATAACGAAAGGGCCGACGCTGTGGTTGATGTGGCGGGAGCCACGGTGAGGGTGGGGGACTGCTTCAAAGCCGTTCCTTCAGCGCGCGGTGCATAAATCCGTGGCGGTTCGCCACGAGCCGCCAGCGTACGCCAGCGTACGACAACACAAACGCCTCGCGGGGAGCCCACTTGGTTTCGGCCAACGTCGGTAGGACTTCCGTCATTCGCTTGCGTCTGAGGGTTGCGCGACGCTCGGCGGTTCACGCTGTACGACGCGTACTACAAACTCGAGCATCCCTCTTCGACGGGCCCTGGCAGACAACCAGGGCAGGGCGCCCTGGTTGCGGCGGGACCGGCTGCTACTCGGCGGCCTCCGCTTTCGTAGCGGACTTCTCCTCGCGAAGCTGGAACTTCGTCTGAGGAAGGATGTCGAGCTTCAACGTGAAGCTCCCGTCCTTGTTCTCGAAGGCGACGCCCGCCCGGTTCCAGTAGCTCTTGCCGCTTTCGTTGGTGTTGATGACGTAGATGGTGTGCTTCTTGGTGCTCATGGTGTTCTCCTTTTCTTGTGTGCCGTGGATGGCAGCTCTCTCATCCAACCGGGAGAGCTGTCTCTTCGGCCCACGGCCGGCGCGTTCACGGCGAATCAAGCGGAGCGTCCGCAATCGCTGTGACAGCTTTGCTGGCGCTCGGTTGCGAGAGTGCAGGGCGTGAAGCGGGGGATGAAGCGCCTGCCTTGGAGAACCCTGGCCGCACCGAGGAGGGCTTTGGAGGCATCTCAACACCTCAGCGAAATAGGGCTAAGCTGGACCGGAAGTGTTGGCTCCGTGTACGGGCGGGTGAGAGCAATTTCACCCGTTAGGAAGAGCAGGCTTTGCGAGACAGGCTCGGTGCGGAGCTCCGCACCGTAATGCCGATTGATGCCCACGTAAGGCGGAGATCGATCAGGCCGCTCGACCGTGAGTAATCTCAGTTACTCCTGGTCGCGAAGCCGACGCGTGATCGACAAACGGGATTGCGATGGGCTGCGGTGCTGCACGCAGGCCTACGGCTGCACCTCAAACGCCCCGACTGTCGCTCGCAACACACAAGTTGCGATTTGCGCCAAGCCTCCGAGGATCAGAATTGAATGATTGTGAAGGCCGTACCCGAAAACACAACTGCCGCCAACCCGTTTCCTAGCGCCTGAATAGAGGGTCTTTGTGCCCAGGTAAAGACTTCAGAAACGGCCGTCCGCGTGACATCCTCGTATGCTTTGTATTCTACTCGGACCGCGAGCGTTGCCTGACTTGTAGTCGCTAGGAATATGTCACCAGACGACGGGTCCACGGAGAGCTGACGCTCGTTGGCGCGGGCAGGCATGAACCCCGGAGGGCTGCTCACTAGGGAAAGATCAGAGTACTGCAGCACGTACTCACGGTATCCGGCAACGTACAACTCGGTGCCGTGCATCCCCCAGGATGGGTAACCCTGGCTACCAACTAGCAGCGTCGGTGCCCCGAACGTAAACCCGTCGTCTGCGCTCACGCGGACATAGAGCGCGGAACCGCCATACGCGAAGATCACTTTGCTTCCGTCCGTCAAAATGTCGCTGCTCCCCGCACCCCCTACAAACGGGTAACCGGTCCAGGGCTCGTCGCCCCTGTTTGCGCTCCGAAAGAGGTTGCCGCCAAAGCTGAGATACAAGGCGTCATTGATCACACGCATCGCCATGTAGTCGCCCGCCGCGGCATCAACATATACCAGCGGCGTCCACGACTGGCCGCCATCTACCGACTTGGTGAAGTTCACGACGCTTCCGTCTGCGGTTGCAGCTAGGAAGATTTCGCCGATAGCTCCGCCAAGTATATGCATGTCCCCTAGGATGCTTGCGTCGCCCCCGACCGGTAGGTTTGGAGAACTCGTCTGCAGAAAAGTTATCCCTGCATCCTCACTTTTTAGTACGCGGACCCAACCACCATCACAGTAGAGAGCGACATAGATTGTGCCTGCTTCGTCAATTGTAATCGTTCTACTCAACGATGTGTCCGCTCCGGAGCATCCGCTTGCGAGGGACTTGAGTGGAATCGGTTGATAGTCAGGACCGCCCGTGCCGCCAACGCCGCCCGTGCCGCCAACGCCGCCCGTGCCGCCAACGCCACCCATGCCGGCAACGCCACCAGAGCCACCGATACCACCCATGCCGCCAACGCCGCCCGTGCCGCCAACGCCGCCCGTGCCGCCAACGCCGCCCGTGCCGCCAACGCCGCCCGTGCCGCCAACGCCGCCCGTGCCGCCAACGCCGCCCATGCCGGCAACGCCACCAGAGCCACCGATACCACCCATGCCGCCAACGCCGCCCGTGCCGCCAACGCCGCCCATGCCGCCAACGCCACCCATGCCGGCAACGCCACCAGAGCCACCGATACCACCCATGCCGCCAACGCCGCCCGTGCCGCCAACGCCGCCGATGCCAGCCTCGCCGCCCATACCAGCCTCGCCGCCGGACCCGCCGACGCCTCCGGCGCCTCGACTTCCCGTTCCCAATGCTGGGTCCGAGCAACCGGCTAGGCTCAGAAGCGCGATTGAAACCGCTGCGATGCGTGAAACGACTTTCGACATACTCGCCCCGAAATTCCTGTGCCGCTCACACCCCAAGCAGCTCGAACCAGCATCAGAGACCGAATGCGCGTTTTCAACTGAACGTCTGTGGTGGGAGACTGATAGCGACTGCTAATGTTCTCTGATTGGCTCAAAGAGCTGACGCATAAGGCGTTCTGCATCATTCCGGAGCTGTGGAAGCAGCAGGCAAGTCCTCGAGCTCTTCGACCCTGGCAGACAACCAGGGCAGGGCGCCCTGGTTGTCGCGGGCCGGCCGCTACTCGGCGGCCTCCGCTTTCGTGGCGGGCTGTTCCTCGCGAAGCTGGAACTTCGTCTGAGGGAGGATGTCGAGCTTCAACGTGAAGCTCCCGTCCCTGTTCGCGAAGGCGACGCACTGCGAACCCTAAGACTTGGAGTCAGGAGCGAGTCTCCCCCACGAGAGATCCGCGGGGGCGCGCCAAGGCGCACGCCGGCACAGTACTAGCGAGCGGCGGTGATAATCGTGTTCAGCGTTAGAGGTCGTCGGACCCGCGATCCTCGGTCGGCGGACGTTGACGGGCGTCGGCATGCTCTTGTGTTCGCACCTTCTCGAGAGTGCTCACATCAGCGAGATCTTGCGGACGACCGGCTGCGCGCTTCGCGACAAGGAGGTCCTCCAAGCCGATCACATTCACCTCAACCCCTTCGATGGAGATGCTGATCCGCCGTGCGTACCCCCGCTCGAAGTCGTCAACGCCAGGGATGGACTGCAGGAGATCGATGCGCTGCGGTGGAAGACCCAGAAACACGAATTCATCTCTTTCAGCGGACGCCAAGCTGTGGACGACGCTCGGGGGTGCGCCAAACGCACCTAGCGCGCGAATCACAGCTTCACGGTTGACCGGATCGTCCCCGATCCAAACATCGAGATCCTTTGTGGCTCGCGAGTGGCCATGCAGACCCACTGCATGCCCGCCGATAATTAGATACTTGGCCTGCGCTTCGTTGAGAGCGTCCAAGAAATCGAGGAGGTCCGGCAGCTGACGAAGCGTCGTCGTACGACCGGCATCCGTCATTCGGGCTCGGTCCCGAATCGCATCACGCCTACCGGCCACTCGCCGCGTGGCCGCAATCCGGCCTCGACAAGTTGTCCCGAGAGGAGAAACACCAATCGCAACCGCTCTTCGGGCGCCATCGAAGCGGCCTCTTCGACATCAGCGTCAGTCATCTCATCGAAACTCCGGAACTTGGCGGAGTACCAATCGCTACTGCGCCGCCTTGCGGCGGCCCTCTCCTGTGAGCCAGGCCGCTTACCTCGAGATGAATCGTTCACGTCCTTTATTATAGCACACCTGTCGTTTGCGAATCGTCTCGCGGCGAACCCGCGTGTAGCAATCAGGGCAGGGCGCCCTGATTGCCGCGGGCGACCGCTACTCGGCGGCCTCCGCTTTCGTAGCGGGCTTTTCCTCGCGGAGCTGGAACTTCGTCTGCGGGAAGACGTCCAGCTTGAACGTGAAGCTCCCGTCCTTGTTCTCGAAGGCGACCCCCGCTCGGTTCCAGTAGCTCTTGCCGCTTTCGCTGGTGTTGATGACGTAGATGGTGTGCTTCTTGGTGCTCCTGGTGTTCTCCTTTTCTTGTGTGCCGTGAATGGCAGCTCTCTCACCGAAGCAGGAGAGCTGTGTCCTCGGCCCACGGCGGGCGCGTTCGCCGCGAAGCAACTGGAACGTTGGCAACCGCTGTGACAGCTCGGCTGGCGCTCGGTTGCGAGAGTGGAGGGCGTGAAGCGGGGAACAAAGCGCCCGACCCGGAATGATCACGATTGAATATCTCGTAGCGCGCGAGTCGCAACCAGGGGAGGGCGGTTCCTACGGCTGCCCTCTCGACGCGGTGGAATACGCCGACCTCACAGCTTCAGGGTTCAATGAGCACCCTTTCGACGAGCTGTGAGCCATCGGGTTGGTTGATCACCACACGGAACTCTCCTGGGTCGAAGGGTGGCGGCACTTGATAGTCAACCATGAAGGAGGTTGCGAATGGTGGCACGGGGTCGCAAAACACCGTGACTTCTGCCCACACCGTGAGTTCAATCTCCGTTGACTTTCGAACGGTATCAATACTGCTCAGCGTCGGCTCTCCAAAAATCTCGGTATCCCCGTAGAACTGGATCGCAAGGACTTCATCGGACGCGATCGTGTCCGGCACCGTCAAGTTGTGAACTCTAGCCTGGTGAATACCAGCACTTCTCCACGAACACTCGCCGCACGATGTCAATGTGAATCGCCCCGGCTTTACCGGAGGCTCTGGTGTGTCCTGACTTTTCCGGAGAGGGATAACTGGACTCGCTGCCCTTCATGATGCGTTCTGTAGTTCGTACTCCACGGGCGAGATCATGCCAAGCGACGAGTGCCGCCGCCGTCGATTGTGGAAGATCTCGAGATACTCGAAGATCGCGTTGGCGAGCTCGACGCGTGTCTTCCATCGCTGACGATCGAGAAGCTCGACCTGCATGCGGCTCCAGAACGACTCAATCATCGCATTGTCGTAGCAGTTCCCGACGGAACCCATCGAAGGCAGCAGCCCCGAGTCGACCGCGCGTTGGGTGAAGGCCCACGACGTGAATTGGGTTCCCTGGTCGCTGTGGATGACGGTCGTGCCGTCCTGAGGGTCACGTTGCTCGATCGCCATTCCCAAAGCGTTGGTGACCAGCGATGCCGCCGGCTGGCTATCGATCGACCAGCCGACGACGCGTCGGCTAAACGTATCGAGAACCACCGCACAGTACACCTTGCCCTCGCGAGTCCGGTGCTCGGTGATGTCGGTGACCCATAGCTGATCGCGGCCATCACGATCGAACTGCCGACGAACACGGTCCTCTGCCGTGGCGACGTTGGGCACCCGTCGGTAGCGAGGCCGCCCCGTGATGCCTTGAAGGCCAGCTCGACGCATCAGCCGCCCCACGGCCTCTCTGCCGACGGAGATCCCGTGACCCAGTGTGAGTTCCGCATGCACTCGGCGAATGCCGTAGATGCCTCGAGACTCCACATGCACGCGTAGGATGAGCTCGGTGAGCCAAGCGTGGCGGAGCGACCTCGGTGAAGGGGGGCGATTCCGCCATTCGTAGTATCCCGATGCCGAGACACCGAGCACTCGACATGCGACGTCGACGGGCAGACCCTCCGCGGCGATTACTTGGATCGCCGCGAAGATTCTTTTGGGTCGCTCTTCTCCTTCAGTAGCTCGGTCGCCCGGCGATGGATTGCAAGCTCGGTCTCCAGCTCTCGGATGCGCCGTTTCGCCGCCGCGAGCTCGGCCGTCTCGCTCGTCGTGAGGCCAGCTTCAATGCCAGCATCGATCCGTGCCTGGCGGCGCCAGGTGTAGATCGTCTGCTCGCTTATCTGAAGCTCGACGGCGACCTCAGCCACTCTCCGTCCACCTTCGACTAGATCCACGACGCGGCGCCGGAACTCCGGCGGGTAGCCTCTTCGTGCCATCTCCTTCTCCTTTCTCGGATGGCAGCGAAGTCCAGTATTCCTCCTACGTCAAAGGCGGGGCACCCCAGAGCCTCCGGTAAAGCCGGGGCGATTCAGGTGGACGAGGCGACGGCGGACAGCCCTGCTCCTCGCAATCATCCGTGTCATCGATCGTGCATTCATTGCCATCGTC
>CAMYMX010000133.1 GCA_947259605.1 uncultured Polyangiaceae bacterium
TTTCGCCCTCCGGTCCGCCATTGGTCGGGGCGACTGGATTTGAACCAGCGACCCCCTCACCCCCAGTAAGGTGCGCTACCAAGCTGCGCTACGCCCCGTCCAACCTCTCTACGAGAGGCACGCGACTCTAACCCAGCGCGTCTGGAACGCAAACCAAAGACCGCTCAAAGCCCCTCGGAATGTTGCTTCAGGCCTCCGGACCACGCTTGACCGTGACCGGGACCACCTGGTGCACCGTAACCTGAAGAGGCGCCGCTTCGACGGGTTCGCTTCGTGCGGAAGCAAAGTCTTCGAGCAGCTCGGCCAGCTGCTGGCGCAGGCCAAGCAGCTCGGCGCGCAATGCCACCTCGCGCTGAGCGCGGGGCTCCGGGGGACTGCTGCGCTGATGGCGGCCCAGATCGCGGATGCGCTTCCGCGCTCCGGGGATCGTATAGCCCTCATCGTGGAGGAGCTGACGAATGAGCATCGCAAGCTCTACGTCTTTGCGGCTGTACTGCCGATGCGCGCCGCGCGTCTTTTTGGGGCGCAGTGCCGGGAACTCGGTTTCCCAATAGCGCAGAGCATGAGGCTTGACGCCAACGATGTCCGCGACTTCGCCAATCTTGAAAAACAACTTATCAGGCAGTTGGGTGCGCCGTGTCATCGCTCTACTCAGACGTTTTCTGGCGAACCCGCGCCGTCCTCGTCGGTACGATACGGGTTCAGTACCGTTTTGAGTACCTGACTGGGCTTGAACGTCAACACGCGTCGCGCGCTGATCGGAATGGGGGCGCCCGTCTGCGGGTTTCGGCCGATGCGCTCTTTCTTCTTGCGCACCACGAAATTTCCGAACCCTGAGATCTTGATTTTCTCTCCGTCGGCCAACACGTCTTTCATCGTGTCGAAGACGGCCTCGACGACCTCCGCCGCCTCTTTCTTCGAGAAGCCCCCAACCTTCTCGTAGACGGCATCGATGATTTCCGCTTTCGTCATTCGGTCTGTTCCTCCCAGAGGCCCGGTATGGCGGAGAGAAGCACAAATCGGTTTGAATCTCAAGGGTTTGGCGCGCCCTCGGTCGTAGAAAGGTGTGTATTCTCATACATCGTGAGATTCCGCTTATCGGATGGTCGCTTCGAAGCGATCGCTTGCAAGCTTGGCAAGCGACGCGTGGACTTTGTCTACGCGTTTATCGGTCAGCGTTCCCTCCGGATCGCGGTACGTCACGCGAAATGCGAGGCTTCGATGTCCCTCTGGAATCTGGCCGCCCCGATAGAGGTCGAACAGGCGAACCGACTCGGCCAGACCCTTCGACGCTTCGCGCAGCGCGTCGGCGATCTCGCCTGCACTGAAATGATCGCGGACGACCATCGCAATGTCGCGTGCCACCGCAGGATACCTCGGAAGCCCGCGAGCCTGTGTCGGGCCAAGCTCTTCGGACAAGGCGTACAGGCCTTCGACGTCTAGCTCGCCGTAGATCACGCGGCCAATCAGCCCGAGATCATCGCCGACGTCCGGATGCATCTCCCCCACGAAACCGATCGGCCGGGACGCAAGGGTCACGATCGCAGCGCGTTTCGGATGCAAGAAGCTCGGCACGGCGGCGGCCGTGAGCTCGGGCGCCTGACCAAACACGCGCTCGACGACCGCTTGGATGACTCCCTTGCCGTCGTACAGGTCAAACGATTGCTCGCCTCCGATCCAACCCGAGCGCTGCCCAGCCAGTGTGATCGCGAGCGCCGTGTCTTCGCGCGGAAGCGCGTCGTCAGTGGGCTGAAACGTCCGCGCGAGCTCAAAGAGCCTCACTTCCGTCGCGCCGCGTCGCTGAGCGTGCGTCGCCGCAGCGGTGAGGCCGGGCAACAGGGACGTTCGCATCACGGAACGCTCTTCGGAGAGCGGGTTTGCGAGCGGAACCGCATCGGTCGACACACGGGCCTTACGGAGGTCGTCGATCGACAAAAAGCCATAATTCAAGGCTTCATAGAGGCCGGAAGCCACGGCTGCCTCACGAAGGCGGTCGACGAACTTGAGGAGGCCCGAAGTGCCCGCTTCAGACGGGTGAACGCGCGGGACCGCCGTTGGAATCTCTTCGTAACCCCGCACGCGCGCGACTTCTTCGATCAAGTCGACCTCACGCCCTAGGTCGGGCCGCCAGCTCGGCGCTTCGGCGATGAGCGCGTCGGCCCCTTGCTCGGCGACATGACAGCCGAGTGATTCGAGTATGTGGTGGCTTTCTTCTTTGGCCACCGGCGTGCCGAGAAGCTGAGCCGCTCGAGCCGGTCGAAAACGGATCGACTTCGGCTCAAAGGGCCTCGCGATGTGATCGATGGCGGTCGTCGCGGCAGCTCCGCCACCGAGCTCGGCGATGAGAGAGGCTGCGCTGGCCAGAACGCGCGGAACCGCTCCTGGATCGACGCCCCGCTCGAATCGGTGACTCGAATCGGTGTGTAGGCCGAGGCGCCTCGAGGTGCGGCGAATCGATCGCGGATCGAAGTATGCGCATTCGATGAGGACGTCGCTGGTCTCATCGCGAATCTCGGTGTCGCGGCCGCCCATCACGCCAGCGACTGCGACTGGTCCGTCGGCATCACAGATTAGCAGATCGTCCCCGGTGAACGTACGCTCGACTTCATCGAGGGTCGCCATCTTCTCCCCCTGAGTCGCACGACGGACTACGACCTTGGGCCCAGCAAGCCGTGCAAGATCGAACGCATGAATCGGATGACCCCACTCCAGCAAAATCAGGTTGGTGGCGTCGACGACGTTTGAGAGGGCCCGCAGCCCAAGATTGTGAAGCCTGTAGCGGAGCCAGAATGGAGAGGGAGCTATCGTGACGCCCGAGACGAGCGCCGCTCCGTACCTTGGACAGCGATCGCCGTCGCGGATCTCGACCGAAATCGCAGCGAGCTTCGGCGTGTCGACCGAGTCGCTGTCGTTGTCCCAAAGGGGCGTAAGCTTGGTCGTCGGCTCGCCGGCCTGGAACGAACCGCCCGCGGCAAACGAGCGGCGCGGACCAGCGGCCTTGCGCGACTTGAAGCCCACGCCGAAAAGCACGCCGATTTCCCTGGCGATCCCCACGTGCCCGAGGCAATCGGGCCGGTTTGGCGTAAGCCCGATATCGAGGATCACGTCGTGCAGGTCGAGAGCGTCTGCCACGCTCGTGCCCGGAAGCGCTTCGGTGTCAGGGTCGACGACGAAGATCCCGGCGGCGTCGATACCGATCTCGAGCTCCGCCTCGCTACAGATCATGCCGTTGGACTCGACGCCCGCGACCTTGCGTGGGGCGATCTGCATCGCGTTCGGCAAAACGGCGCCGGAGCGGGCAAACAAAACACGGCCGCCGGGCTCGGGCACGTTCGTTGCACCGCAGACGACGTCCAGCTCGTTTTCGCCATCGAAGACGGTGACGAGGGTCAGTTTGTCTTTTTTCGGATGCCGGCTTTTCGAGCGAACCTCTGCGATGACGACCCCGGAGAGATTGTTGCCCTTCTCTTCCATCGCCTCGACTTCGAGCCCTGCAAGCGAAATACGACGTGCAACTTCGGCGACATCCGCATCGACGGGGCAGAGCTCTTGCAACCAACGAAATGAAACCAGCATCACTCTTCCTAAAACTGCGACAAGAACCGTACGTCGTTCTCGTAGAGGAGCTTGATGTTGGGGATGCCGTACTTGAGCATGGCGATGCGGTCGAGACCCATGCCGAACGCAAATCCGGTGTACTTCTCGGCGTCGTAGCCGACGTTCTCGAACACGACCGGATGAATCATGCCGCAGCCGAGGATTTCCATCCATCCGGTGCCCTTACAGACACGACACTGGGCGGTGCGCGCACGGTCGCCTTCCCACGCCCGGCAAAAGACGCAGCTCATGTCGACCTCACCGCCCGGTTCGACAAACGGGAAATAGCTCGCGCGAAAGCGAACGGCGATGTGCTCATCGAAGAGGCGACGGAGGAACAGCGTGAGCACGCCTTTGAGCTCGGCAAAGGTCACGTCTTCATCCACGAGGAAGCCTTCGAGCTGAAAGAACATGGGTGAATGAGTCGCGTCATCATCGCGGCGGTAGACGGCGCCAGGCGATACGATCGCGAGGGGGGGCTCGCGCTTCATCATCTCGCGGATTTGAATCGTCGAGGTCTGCGTCCGCAGCAGCACGCTCTCGGCATTTCGGGAGCCCGTGGCCCCGATGAAGAAGGTGTCCTGTTCGTCCGTTGCGGGATGATCCGGCGGAAATCCAAGCTTGTCGAAGCAGTTTTCGTAAAGCTCGACTTCGGGGCCGTCGGCGATGTCAAAACCCAGCGAAACGAAGATGTCGAGCACTTCGTTCCGAACGCGTGTAATCGGATGAAGCCGGCCAGGCATCTGCCAGCGACCCGGCAGCGTCACATCGAGCGGGGGACCGTTGAGCTCCGCTTCGCGCGCGCCGCGGAAGATGCTTTGCAGGGCCTCATCGAAGGTCGATTGAATTTCCTGCTTGAGCGCGTTGGCCGCCTGACCGAGCTCGCGCCGCTGCTCTCCTGGAAGCTTCGGCATGAGCTTGAGGAGCTTGGTGAGCTCGCCTTGTGGTCCGACGTAGCGCCCGTTGATCAGACGAAGCTCGGGTTCGCTTCGCGCAGCGCGCAACGCTTCCGCGTAGGCGCCACGAAT
Organism: uncultured Polyangiaceae bacterium; assembly: GCA_947259605.1. Classification (GTDB taxonomy): domain Bacteria; phylum Myxococcota_A; class Polyangia; order Polyangiales; family Houyiibacteriaceae; genus SG8-38. The sequence goes on from CAMYMX010000133.1 coordinate 4,626, forward strand.
TTCAGCAAGCCCGTTCTCGAAGGTCTGAACCGCATCAGGCTCTGCCATGGCGCGTCCTGACGGTGTTAGTCGATGGCTTCGACGACGGCTTTGAACCCGCCTGGATCGGAGTACGCGATCTCGGCGAGGACCTTGCGGTCGAGTGCAATGTTGGATCGCTTGAGCCCCGAGATGAACTGGCTGTAGTTGATGCCGTTGCTACGTGCCGCAGCGTTGATACGCGCGATCCAAAGACGTCGGTATTCACGCTTCTTCGTGCGTCGATGCTTGTAGGCATCCTGCCAGGCGTTGTGGACCTGCTCGATCGCAACGTGGAACGCCTTGCGGCGTGCTCCGTAGTAACCTTTCGCGTGCTTGAGCACGCGATTGCGGCGGCGTCGGGCTTTGAAGCCTCGTTTGACTCTGGGCATGGGGCGTTCTCCTTAGAAGTCTTAGAGCTCGTAAGGAACCAAACGCCGGATACGTGGTTCGTCGCTCGGGTGGACCATGGAGTTCTTCTTGAGCTTCCGAAGTCGATTGGCGGACTTACCACGCATGATGTGCTGCTTGCCGGCCGTGGAACGACGAATACGCCCTCCGCCGGTGGCCTTGAACCGCTTCGCAGCAGCACGCTTTGTCTTCATCTTGGGCATTTGACTGTCCTCACTTGAAGCTCCCGAACCAGCGGCGCCCGCGGCCAGGGAGCGGAGAGCACGCTGTGTAGCGCGTGCCTCCCCCCGGTCAAGGGGACACGCTGTGCCTCCAAAATGCGTGCAGTTTCCAGTGCTTGAAGACCACAGCGCGAAAATCGGTGCCGGGATGGGTTTTCGCGGTGTGGCTGCTAAGTGTCCGAAACGACTTCGGTCTCGAGGGGGGAGCGGTTGCGCTCAGAGGGTCAATGCAACGCCCATGGGGTTTTGTATAGAAGTCGGACCCTTAGCGAAAGGGGCAAGAGATGCCCGGAGCGCGTTTGTCGTTGGAGGATCGGGAGCAGATCTCGAGAGGGCTGGCCACTGGCTGCAGCTTGTCCGAGATCGCAAGACGGCTCGGAAGACCGACCAGCACGATCAGTCGGGAGGTTAATCGCAACGGCGGACCTCCACATTATCGGGCGGTCGGAGCACAGCGAGCCACCCGACGCCGAGCCCGACGACCCAAGGTCCGCAAGCTCGTGGCCGACCCCAAGCTCGCTCGTTGGGTGGCGTACAAGCTCAAACGCAGATGGTCCCCCCAGCAGATCGCGGCTTACCTGCGACAGCGCTACGCTGAGCCGCACAAGCGCGTGTCTCACGAAACCATCTATCAATGTCTGTATCTGCAAGGTCGGGGCGGTCTTCGGGCGGAGCTACGCAAAGCCTTACGCACCGGTCGAGCACAACGACGCTCGAGGGACCACGAGCGCAAAACGCCCACCCGCATTGGCGATATGGTGCTCATCAGCGAACGGCCCGCTGAAATCGAAGACCGGGCCGTACCCGGTCATTGGGAAGGCGACCTCATCATCGGCAAAAACAGTAAGAGCCAAGTCGGGACCCTGGTCGAACGCAGCACTCGCTTCGTGATGCTGGTCCGGCTGCCTCACGACCGCTCCGCCCACACGGTGCGAAAGGCCATCGCACGCAAGATCACGCACCTTCCTCAAGCACTCAAACGTTCGCTGACATGGGATCAAGGGACCGAGATGGCCGAGCATGTTCGCTTCACCGTGGCCACCGGTGTGCCCGTGTACTTTTGCGACCCCCGCAGCCCATGGCAACGCGGCACCAACGAAAACACCAACGGTCTGCTCCGACAATACATGCCCAAAGGCATGGACCTCTCCGCGCTCAGCAACTACCAGCTCAATCGCATCGCCGACGAGCTCAATACCCGTCCTCGCCAGACCCTCGGATGGATGACACCGGCCCAGAAATTTGCTCAACTCGTTGCATCAGCCCCTTGAGACCGCCGCGTGTCCCCTTCGTTGCTGCGCTATGATGGCTCGGGTGAGTGAACGCGGCGGCGATCGACGAACGGTTCTTGCGCTTTCCATCGCGCTTGGAGCAGCGCTTCTGCTGGTCGCGTTCTTGCTGGGGCGTGAATCGGCGGGGACAGCGGCGCGCGAAGCTGTCTCTTCAGAGGGCTCTCGACCGGCTGGCGTGGACCCAGACCAGGTCGAGGGGACAACAGAAGAGGAGAGCAGTCGGCGCTGGCCAGAGTGGGCTGATCTGACCGACGAGGGCCATTCGAATGTTCGAGCATCCGACGCCGTCCGACGCGACGTCGAGCGGATTGAGACGGAGCCCAAGGTCCGCTTCGCGTCGACCGAGAATCAAGACCGGCCGCAACCCCGAGCCAGGCCGAGCACACCGGGCGACGAACGAGCCGATCAGGGGGAAAGGAGCGTGGAGGACTACTTTCAAGAGGTCGACCTCATCCATTCCGAGGAGGGTGCCGGGGATCCCAATGCGTTCGCCATGGACCTGATCAAGGGCGGCCTCGGCGGCGCAACGTCGGGGTTCGACCAGCTGATTGCGGATACGAAACAGATGCAACGCGAGATGCAGAGCCTAAACCCGCCTGCATCGTGCGAGGCCTATCACGCAGCAAGCATTGAAGCGCTCGTCGAGAGCCGGGACATGATCGAAAGCATGAAACGGGCCATCGTGGGGCGCGACATCGAGCAACTCAATGAGATCGCTCTGCAGTCGAAAGTGCTTCAGAAGAAGGCGCTGGCGATGAAGGAGATGCGAAGACAGATCCTGGCCGAGGAGGGCAGGAACTGAAATCTGCGTCCGCGACGCGGCCAGGGCGCTTGCCCCCCCGCCGGTCGCGAAGCGTGTCCAGTGGGCGCCTACTTCGCGGTGTTCGTCGCCTTGACGCGCGGAGCGAGAATGGCGGTCATGGTGCGGCCTTCGAGGCGAGCTGAAGTCTCGATCATCCCCAGGTCGTCCACAGCTTGGACGATAGCGTCGATCTGACGCTGCGCCGTTTCGGGGTGTGTGATCTCCCGGCCTCGGAAGCGGACGGTGATCTTCACCTTATTGCCCTCCTCGAGGAACCGGCGCACGTGCTTCGTCTTGAAATCGAGATCGTGATCGTCGGTCTTCGGGCGAAGCTTGATCTCCTTGAGCTCGATCTGCGTCTGCCTCTTTCGAGTCTCTGACTGCTTTTTCTTCTCTTCGTACTTGAACTTGCCGAAGTCCATGATTTTGCACACGGGCGGGCTGGCCTTCGGGTTCACCTCGACCAAGTCCAGGTCGAGACCCCGAGCCATCCGGCGTGCTTCGTCGGTGTTCAAGACGCCTAACATTTCACCCTCGGCTCCGATGACACGGATCTCGGGCACTCGAATGCGATCGTTGACGCGTGGACCAAAATCCCGCGGCC